>JANOYH010000236.1:0-22672 GCA_031428775.1 Bacteroidota bacterium | reverse complement strand
AGTGGATGAATATTTAATGGGGCATTCCTTATTAGAATCCAAAGATCATAGCTATATAATAAATGGATAATGTAATATTTAGTCCAATTTTAAAACCCGTTTGAATATATTTCAAACGGGTTTTCTTTTTTTGAACATATTATCTAACAATTTCATGGTTTCTTAGCTATTTTTTCAATACAAACCTCAATTTATTCACATAATCATAATTTATATATTTACTTATTTGATATTTTTATGAAATAATTTGATATTTTAGCTGAATAATAAATACATTATTATTTATTTCAATGTAAACCAACTTATTATGAAGACACTCTTTTTCCAAAAAACCGCTCCGTTTTTAATTTTGTTAGCTGTTGCCATTGCAGCCGTTTTTGTTCCTGCAATTCCCAATTTTGTTGATGATGCTGGAAAGTACAGTGCTGCAGACATCACATGGATGATTGTTGCTACTGCATTAGTGTTTATCATGACTCCAGCCCTAGCCTTCTTTTATGGTGGTATGGTGCATCGCAAAAACATTTTGTCCACTATGATGAAGAGCATTGTTGCAACAGGTGTTGTAAGTATTGTTTGGGTTGTAGTTGGATACAGTTTGTGTTTTGGAGAAAGTATTGGAGGCATTATTGGTAATCCTTCTACGCACTTTCTTTTTAAAGGAGTTGCATCTGGTGCGCCTTGGAGTTTAGCTCCTACAATTCCTTTGACGCTATTTGCACTGTTTCAATTAATGTTTGCCATTATTACACCAGGCTTGGTGGTTGGAGCAGTTGCGGAAAGAATTCGCTTTGTTTCTTATACCCTATTCATTGTTTTATTTAGCTTATTAGTATATGCACCAATTGCGCATTGGACTTGGCATCCAGAAGGCTTCCTTTTTAAAATGGGCGCACTTGATTTTGCAGGTGGTACCGTTGTACATATTTCTGCTGGTTGTGCTGCTTTAGCCGGAGCTTTAGTATTAAAGCGTCGACAATCGCATATTGAGCAACAAGAAATTCCTCCTGCTAATATTCCTTATGTATTAATTGGCACAGGTTTACTGTGGTTTGGTTGGTTTGGCTTTAATGCTGGATCTGCAGTTGGGGCTGGTGGATTAGCAGTTTCTGCTTTTGCAACAACCAATACTGCAGCTGCTGCTGCGGGTTTGTCTTGGATGTTCTTTGATGTATTAAGAGGCAAAAAACCTTCTGTTCTTGGATTTTGTATTGGTGCAGTAGTTGGTCTAGTAGCCATTACACCTGGCGCAGGATTTGTAGCAATCCCACAAAGTATTTTCATTGGATTCGTAGCTGCCATTCTTTCTAATCTTGCCGTTCATTATAAGAGCAAATCGAGTCTTGATGATACCCTAGACGTATTCCCTTGCCATGGTGTAGGTGGAATAGTTGGTATGTTAATGACTGGGATTTTTGCTACTAAAACAGTGAATAGCGCAGGAGCTGATGGTTTGTTTTATGGCAATCCAACATTTTTCTTTATTCAAGTGAAAGCTTTAGTAATTGTAGTTGCATATAGCTTTGTCGTTTCATTCTTGATCTTCAAATTTATCAATCTAGTATTACCAATGCGTGTAAGTACGGAAGATGAAGCACTCGGACTTGATGCTACTCAACACAATGAAAAATACGGCAGAAGACCAGAACTGGCTTAATTAACAGCATCTTTAAAAATATAAGGTACAGCCATTTGATAAACTTCTGACCAAGTTTAAAGGCTGTACCTATTTATTCATCATAAAACCAACCGCAATGTTAAAGAAAATTATTACTGGAACCCTCGCATTTGTAAGCTTTCTCTCTGTTTCAGCGCAAACAGATTCAACAGCAAAACCATCTGGCCCGGTAATTTCTGGATCTCTTGATGCTTATTATCGTTATAATTTTGCAGACGTACCTAGAAAGACCAATAACAACACCAGCTTTACCAATTCTCAAAATAGTTTTGAATTAGGTATGGCTTCTTTGAAAGTAGACCATTCTATTGGTAAAGTATCTGCTACAGTTGATCTTGGCTTTGGTAGAAGGGCTCAGGAATTCTCTTACAATGATGCCAATACTTTATTTGCCATCAAACAAGCTTATTTAAGCTTAGCATTAACTGATAAAATTAAATTAACTGCTGGTAAATGGTCTACCCATGTTGGTTATGAATTGGTTGATGCCACAGGAAATAGAAACTACAGTATGTCTTATGGTTTCTCTTATGGTCCATTCTTTCATACTGGTTTAAAAGCTGATGTTTCTTTGGGTGGTAAATCTGCTTTCATGGTGGGTATCGCTAGTCCAACTGACTATACAACAACCACATCTGCAAACAAAGTTTTCATAGCACAATTTAGTACCGCTACAAAAAACGACAAATTAAAAGCCTATTTGAACTACCAAGGAGGAAGTACCGGTTCAAACAGTGGATTTAATCAATTCGACTTAGTACTTCTTGGAACCATCAGCAGCAAATTTGCTATCAACTATGATGGTACTATCCAATCTGTGAAAAATGCAGGTACTACTAGTAGCTGGTCAAGCAATGCTATCTATGTAAATTTTGATCCTTCAAGCACATTGGGATTAACACTTCGTGGTGAATACTTCGACGACAAAAAATCAGCTTCCTCTGGCGCATTTGGTTCTAGTGTATTTGCTACAACCTTATCTGCAAATATAAAAGCGGGACCATTAACTATAATCCCTGAATTTAGAATGGATAGCGGCAGCAATGACATTTTCTTTAAAAGCGGTGGAACTGCTACCAAAAGTACCAGCGGCTTTTTAATAGCTGCAGTGTATAAATTCTAATAATAGCGTTTTCACAACTGACTTTTTAACTATATAAACAAGTTCTTATTGTCCTAAATTTCAATAAGGGTTTATAATAGCAACCAAAACTAATTAAGAGGCTGTCTCAAAAGGAGCAGCCTCTTTTTTTTAGGTGGATTTATAGAGTCCCTACTAGATATTTTTAGTTTTCTCCCATATTCTACCTAAGTTAGAATATGAAATTCATTGTTACCGTTGCAAGACTCCTTTATTGCTTATATGCCTATAGTTTGTTTGTTGTTTTAATGTTTATTGCTTTTCCATTGGTGATGCTATCATTAACCCTTGGTAAAATCAAAGGTGGAAATATCATTTATCAAATATGCAGGTCATGGGGATTTATTTGGTACACCCTAATTGGCATTAGGCACTGCAACATCTATGAATTTCCCCACAATAAATACAACCAGTATATTTTTGTTTCCAACCATATCTCCTATTTAGACATTCCGCAAGTGCTTATGTTTACCCTTCAACCCGTTAGAATTTTGGGTAAAGCAGAAATGGTTAAGATTCCCATTTTTGGTTGGATTTATAAAGCGGCAGTGATATTAGTAGATCGCAAAAATGCAGAAACTAGGTCAAAAAGTGTCAGGGCATTAAAGGCGGCGATTAAAAATAATATTTCCATATTTATTTTTCCAGAAGGTACATTTAACGAAACCCCAGATCCCCTTAAGTCTTTTTTCGATGGCGCTTTTAGAATTGCCATTGAAACACAAACCCCCATTAAACCAGTCCTATTGGTTGACACCCTTGAACGACTGCACTTTCATTCAATTTTCTCCTTATCACCGGGGAAAAATAGGGTCATCTATTTGGAGGAAGTTTCCGTAGCTGGACTTAAAATGAACGATATCCCCGTATTGAGGGATAAGGTTTTTACTTTGATGGATATGGGATTAAGGAGATACCGTAACTATCCAGAAAATTCCGTCAAAAGCCACTTATCTTAGCCCTTAGATTCGTATGGCCAACACATCATCAACAGTAGTACTATTTCAAGAGCAAGAACCTATTTCTCCACTATTTGCAGAAATAGTGATTCCTCTTGCACTTCCCAAAAATTATACATGGTCCATTCCCGCCCATCTAATTGACATGGTTAAAATTGGGATAAGAGTTGAAGTCATTTTAGGCAAACACAAAAAATATGCAGGCATTATTAAATCTTTGTCCAGTGTTGGTCCAACTGCCTTTACGCCCAAACCCATACTAAATGTTTTAGACGAAGACCCACTTATTTATCCGCAGCAATTACAATTATGGGAATGGATATCAGACTATTATTTGTGCAGCGAAGGAGAAGTAATGCAAGCTGCCATTCCGGCCAATTTAAAACTATCAAGTGAATCAATTTTAATTTGGAATGAAGCGCAAGAATCGGATTATGAGGACTTGAGTGATGAAGAATTTTTAGTGGCTGAAGCTTTGGAACTAAAAAAGGAATTGCGTTTACAAGAGGTTCAACAAATCTTAGATAATTCAAAAGTATATCCAATCATTAAACGTTTAATAGATAAACAAATCTGTTTTGTTTGGGAAGAACTCAAAGAAAAGTATCAAGAAAAAAAGCAGACTTTTATTCGATTACATCCTAACTATAATACAGAAGCTGAATTAGAAAAATTGTTGAATAATTGGGGCAAAGCACCAAAGCAAATGGAATTGCTGCTCTCCTATTTGTACTTACTTAAAACAGAAGGCGAAGTAATCCAACCCAATTTATTAAAAAAGTCCAATGCATCCGCAGCTCAATTAAAAGGATTGCTTGAAAAAGGCATTTTAATTGCAGAAAGAAAAACGGTTGATCGCATACCTAATTTAAGCAAACAGCACCAACTTGATTTTCAGTTATCGCCTGCACAAAAAATAGCATTAGCAGAAGTTGAACATAGTTTAACCATAAAACCAGTTTGCTTATTGCACGGCGTTACTGCAAGTGGAAAGACTCAAATCTATATTCATTTGATTGAAAAATACATGCAAGAAGGGAAACAGGTTTTATACTTACTTCCAGAAATTGCATTGACTTCTCAAATCATTAGAAGACTACAAACACATTTTGGTGGCAATATTGGCATCTATCATTCTAAGTTTAATGCCAACGAAAGAGTAGAGATTTGGAATAAGGTGAAATCAGGCGATTTAAAAGCAGTGCTTGGTGCTCGTTCGGCCTTATTCCTGCCTTTTAAAGACCTAGGCCTCATCATTGCTGATGAAGAACACGACAGTTCTTATAAACAGCAGGAACCTGCCCCTAGGTATCATGCGCGCGACGCTGCAGTTTATTATGCTTCCTTATTCAAAGCAAAAGTTTTATTAGGAAGTGCTACGCCAAGTTTAGAATCTTATTTTAATACTGTTCAAGGTAAATATGGTTTAGTTACGCTTTCAGAAAGATTTGGAGAAGCAGAATTACCGAAAATGGAATTGGTTGATATTAGAAAACTGCACCACAATGATGAGGGGAAAACAGTTTTTACACCCAGTTTAATAAATGCCATAGAAAAAACACTAGCTGATAAAAAACAAGTTATCCTTTTTCAAAATAGAAGAGGTTATTCCCCCTATTTACTTTGTGAAACCTGTGGTTGGATTCCACATTGCGAGCATTGTGACGTTACGCTAACTTATCATAAAGCGAAACACAAACTAACCTGTCACTATTGTGGCAGTAGCTATCCTGTTGTACAAACTTGTGCGGCTTGTGGTAGTACCCATTTTATTCAAAAGAATTTTGGTACCGAAAAAATTGAGGAACAAGTGAATAGTTTGTTTCCTGATGCAAAAGTTGCACGAATGGATTACGACAGTGTAAAAGGCAAAAACGACCATGATGCCCTCGTAAAACTATTTGAACAACAAAGACTCGACATACTTGTAGGAACACAGATGGTTGTAAAGGGTTTAGACTTTGAACACGTTAATTTAGTGGGCATCATTGATGCTGATGGAATTCTCAACTTTACTGATTTCAGGGTTAATGAACGCGCGTTTCAATTAATGGAGCAAGTAAGTGGCAGGGCCGGAAGAAAAAATGCAGAAGGAAACGTCTTGATTCAAATGAGTAACCCGCATCACCCAGTTTTACAATTTGTGAAAGCGCACGACTATCTACAACTCTATCGTTTTGAAATAAAAAATAGAGAAGTCTTTGAATACCCGCCATTTACTAGACTGATTCAAGTAGTCTTTAAACACAAAGAAAAACATATTGCCGAAGAGGCGGCAACAATAGTAGCGCATGCTTTAAAAACACAGTTTGGCCCCTGTGTAAATGGCCCTGCACAACCAGTAGTTGACCGAGTGAGAAACCAATATTTATGGGAGATCTTGATTAAATTACCCAAAGAACCCGTACTTATTAAACGTTGTAAAATTGCCCTATCACAGCAATCCGTTATTTTACAAAACCACAAAAGATATCGATCAGTCACTATGATACCAGATGTTGATCCTTATTAATCAAATCATGTTAAAGTATACCCTAAAAAAGGAAACTCTTTATGATTATTCAAGAAAATATTTCCTTGAAACCTTTCAACAGTTTTGGCATTGATGTAAGCGCAAAATATTTTTCAATACTTGCACTTCAAGCACAACTGGATTCTATTAAACAGGAATATGTCCAAACTAAAGGAAACAATTTATTGGTATTAGGAGGAGGAAGTAATGTGCTATTCACAAAACCCTTTGATGGTTGGATAGTAAAAAATGAATTGAAAGGTATTCAGCTCATTTCAGAAGATGCTACTAGTTATCTTATAGAGGCAGCTGCTGGTGAGAACTGGCATGAATTTGTATTGCATTGTATACAACAAGGTTGGGCTGGTCTAGAAAACCTGAGTCTAATTCCTGGTTCAGTTGGTGCCTCCCCCATTCAAAACATAGGAGCTTACGGTGTTGAGATTAAAGACACATTCCATTCTTTAGACGCTTACCATATTCAAGAAAACAACATTCATACATTTACGCTCAATGACTGCAAATTTGGATATAGGGATAGTATCTTCAAAAAAACTTTAAAGGATCAATACCTCATTTTAAAAGTCCGATTTAGACTTAATAAGCAACATCAATTAACCACCTGCTATGGTGCCATAGCTAATGAACTAGAAAAAATGTGCGTTCAAGAACCAACAATAGCAGATATTTCAAATGCCGTTATTCGTATTAGGACCAGCAAATTACCCGACCCGAAATTATTAGGCAACGCAGGAAGTTTTTTTAAGAATCCGGTCGTTTCAAAACAACATTATGAGCAAATATTAGCATCATTCCCGAATGTTCATGCCTACCCTACAATTGATCATCAAATGAAATTGGCCGCAGGATGCCTTATAGAGCAATGCGGTTGGAAAGGATATCGACATGGTGAAGTTGGCTGTCATGCATTACAGGCCTTGGTGCTAGTCAATTATGGGCATGCAAGTGGAACCGAAATACTTGCATTATCGAATGAAATAATTCAATCTATTGAAAATAAATTTGGAGTAATATTAGAAAGGGAAGTAAATATTCATTAGCACATTTTTTGTAAAATAAATACTAACTGCAAAAAAAATGCCGTCCCATTTAGGACGGCATTTCAATAGTCAAATAATATTTTATTGTTGTACTTTAAAGTCAACCCTTTGGTTGGCTTTTCTTCCATCGCTGGTTTTGTTATCAGCAACAGGTTGCTTACTACCATGACCAACAGTTGAAAGTCGATCTTTTTCTACCCCTTTTGATACAAAATAATCTTTCACACTATTTGCTCTTTTCAGCGAAAGAGGATCATTGATTTTGTCAGTACCAGTTGTTGAAGCATGTCCTTCAATAGAAATTTTTAAAGCATTGTTTTCTTTTAAGATTACAACCCCTTTGTCCAATTCTTTTTTAGAAGGTTCAGTCAACTTAGCACTATTTATTGCAAACTTTATGTCTTTTGAATCAAAATTTAAATTAGGACAACCGTTGTTTGTACTAACGCCTTTGATACTTGGACATTTGTCTTCTTCATCATTAATTCCGTCTCCGTCAGTATCAGGAATTGGACAGCCCTGATAGCGAGCCAAACCGGCAACAGTGGGACATTTGTCTTCTTCATCATTGACACCGTCTTTATCAGCATCTGGAACAGGACAACCGTCATATTTAGCCAACCCTTTCACAGAAGGACATTTATCATTTTCATCATTGATGCCATCACCATCTGTATCAGGAACAGGACAACCTTGATACTTTGCAATTCCAGGTGCATTAGGGCATTTATCAACATTGTCAAAAATACCATCCCCGTCGGTATCCAAAGGTGCAGGAGGAGGTGGCGGAGGCGCAGCAACCAACACTGGTTCAGGCTTGCGATCAACTAATGGTGCTGAAAAACCAATTGAATAATTGAGGTGCTTGGTTGATAATGCAGAAACTTCTGCTCGGTAATTAAACTGAGTATTAATAAATGATCCTTCACCTAATTTAAATTGAAGACCAGCACCAATAGGTACATATGCTGCAAAATAAGATCCAGCATACATTGAAGCACCTAACCCTACATTAATATAGGGTACAAAAAAGTACTGATCTGTCAATAATTTAATATTTACACCAGCATCAGCTTCCAATAAAAATTTGCTTTGCCCAGTTGGCGTAACGCCAGACCCAGTTTTAAAAGGGTAGTTCACAAAGCTTGCTCCCATTGTAGTGGTGAAATCGATATGATCGGTTAGACCGTTCATGAATTGCAAACTAAGTCCAGCTGACATTTCATTAACCTTAGCCCAATTTTTATTGCTCAATGCAGAAGATAGTGTCTGATTTGCAATAGTTGCAGGTGTTTTAAAATCCTGCAAAAAGAAGTTAACACCTAAGGTTGGTAATTTCTTGTATTTGTCATTCTGAGCAAAAACGATTGCCGATGTACATAATACAACAGTTAATAATAGAAATTTCTTCATAAACAGTTTTAATTAATCCAACAAAAATACAGGCTTGGTTTCATTTTATAAAATATTATAAAACGGCAACTTCTGCACTTTTAATCAACAGTTTCAAAATCGACTACTTGCATCTTAACTTTTGTGAGTCCTTTCTTCATAAAATCGAGTTTTTGGGCTGCCGACCTGCTCAAATCGATTACACGTCCTTTTTTAGCCATTTTAGGGTGCATCCTATCATTTATTCTGATAATAATAGACTTCCCATTCGATAAATTGGTAATCCTTACCCAAGTATTTAACTTAAAGTTATTACTGGCTCCAGTCATTTTTTTATGACGGTAAATCTCTCCAGTTGCAGTTATAGTTCCCTCTAAGCTTGTACTATAATAACTTGCAATCCCATTAATGGTTTTGCCGCCGAGCTTCATTTTCCCCACAATGTTGTCATTAGTGCCTATACTATCTGATGCAATCAATGCAGGAACTATAAAATTTGTACTGTCTTTTAATAAGGAACTATCTTTAAATTGAATCAAACTGTCCAATTTATTGGAATACTTAATGGAATCTACTTGAGCAATTCCATGAAACCCACACAAAATTAAACCTACTATATATATTATTTTATTCATTTAATATTTTTTAGCCAGCCAACATTGTTAAATTCTCTAGAAAGATAATCAAACAACCGAAAATGGCCCATACAACGATTTCCCCCCCTTTAGCCAAACACCATGCCAGAATTTGTTTTTTCCCCCAAGCTTTATCCAAATAACCACATTTAATCTAAGAAAGATACCTTTGAGTTGTGAAAAGCCTTTTAAAAATCGTACCACTTATTTTACTTGCCTTTATAATACCCTTTGGGGTGTTTGCGCAAATATGTACAGGACTTGGTCAAAATCCAACTACCGCATTTCCCGTTTGTGGAACAACGGCTTTTGTTCAAAATGCGGTTCCTCTTTGTGGAAATAGGACCTTGGTTACAAACTGCAATAACGGAACGGTCTACAGCGATAAAAACCCTTATTGGTATAAATTCACTTGTTATACAGCAGGTAAACTGGGTTTTCTGATTACGCCTACTACTTTAACGGAGGACTACGACTGGCAACTATACGATGTAACCGGAGTTGACCCCATGGATGTCTATACCAATAAAAGCCTCATTGTTTCAGCCAATTGGTCTGGATCTTATGGTACAACTGGGGCATCTAATACAGGAATAAACGTTTTTGAATGTTCTTCAAACCCAAGTGCGATAATCCCAACACCTACATTTAGTGTGATGCCCGATTTAATAGTTGGTCATGAATATTTATTAATGGTGAGTCATTACACCAATACCCAAAGTGGTTATAGTTTAAGTTTTCAAGGAGGCACAGCCAGCATAACCAATCCACTTTTGCCCATAATTCAAAATGTATATGCCGTATGCGATGGAACTCAACTGACTATTGCGCTCAACAAAAAAGTAAAATGTAGTAGCCTAGCTTTAGATGGTTCTGATTTTGCAATCACCGGTACGAACCCTAATTCTTTCAAATCCGCTACTGGAAAAGGATGTAACGTTTCTTTTGATTTGGATACGGTTGTTTTGAATTTGAACACTGCATTATTACCAGGAAACTACACCATTAGTTCCCAAAACGGTTCTGATGGCAATACATTGATTGACAATTGTGGTAATCAAATCATCCTTGGGATTCAACAAAATTTGACATTTACTAGTGCTCAACCAACACCGATGGACAGTATGGTGCCAGTTGTTTGCATCAAGGATACGCTTCAATTAGTATTCAGTAAACCGATGAACTGCGCTTCTATTGCAGCAGATGGAAGCGACTTTCAGATTACTGGACCATCAAATGTGGTCATTAAATCAGCTTTTGGTAGTTGTTCTAATGGAGTTAGCAGTACCCTTTCAATTGTATTACAAAAAGCAATCAGGGTAAATGGCAATTATATCCTCAAATTGGTTCAAGGCATTGATGGAAATAGTTTGTTGAATGAATGTGGAACACTAAGTGTAACAGGTGCAACTTTGAAATTTGACATTAAAAATGTTGTAAAGGCAGATTTCAACAGCATTATTAAAGTGGGTTGCAAATCAGATACCCTCCTATTATCGCATGATGGCAACAACGCTACCAAATCTTGGAAATGGACCTTAGACAATGGGTTGTTTAGTAACAAACAACAACCCGTTATGATCACCAAACTTTTTGGCAAGACCAGTGTTTTATTAGAAATAAATAATGGCATTTGCACAGATACCAGTAGACAAGACATTGACCTTATTAATATAACTGCATCCGCCCTGTTTTCTATTCCAGATACTGTATGTGCAAAAGATTCTTTACAGGTATTAGACCTCAGTAATATTAACACCGTTACATGGAAATGGGATTTTGGAAACAATCAGGCAAGTACCCTTCAACAACCTAGTCCTGTTATCTATAATCCTAGCAATGGACAACAACAATATTTCATTCGTTTAGAAGTGAAAAATAATTTCAACTGTAGTGATACTGCTGTCAAAAAAGTAATGGTATTGTCGAATTGCTATATTGACATACCCACTGCATTTACCCCAAATGGAGATGGGCTGAACGATTTCCTATACCCATTAAATGCAGTTAAAGCAACAGATCTCACTTTCAAAATTTACAATCGCTTTGGACAAATAATTTTCGAAACACATAATTGGAAGAAAAAATGGGATGGCAGAATCAATGGCATGCTTCAACCAAGTGGCACTTATGTATACCAGTTAGAATACACACATAAAGACAGTGGAAAAAAATATAATTTAAAAGGAACCACGGTATTAATTAGATAGCACTTGTAATTAGATACTGGTTTTTATGGCTTTTACTGTGAATAAATTAAAGGATTTCTTGTGTTGTTGCAACTTTTTATAATCAATTTTACTGTGATAGGTCTTTACAAAAAAAGTGTTCAACCAAAACATTTTATGCAATAAATAAGTCGGCCTTTTTACAAGCATATCAGGGATAACATGATACCATTTATAACCCAGTTGATCAAAATGTTTTTTACATTCTTGTGCAAACCCCAATTCTTCAGCAGCTGCAATCACTGCATCTCTTTGACATTTTGAATGAGCAAAAGGATTTACAATTCTTTTTTGAAACCCATACTGATAGAAATGATCCTTTACTTGTTTATAGTTTTGAAATCTAGAACGAACATCAAGTTGAGGAAAAATCGGAGGGAATATTAGACAAAATATTGCAAAGGATTTTAAATAAATGTTACCTTCTTGTACCCAATCAACCAAGTGAAAGTATTTGAAGCAAAGATAAATTAATATCAATTCTGTAATAGATATGATATGCAATAAAAATCCTAGTTTAAAATAAGTAATAAAGTAATTTCTATGGTATACAATGGCACTAGACATTATTTACTTGCCCCCAACAAATCTTCACTAGTAAAAGCAAAAGGCAATAAATCATGTGCTTTTTCTATGATAATCACTTTCCCTTCTAGTCCACCCATAATTAACCGAATAGCATGCATACTAAGTATTTCATACTCTAATAGACTTTGTCGGCACATGCCACAAGGACAAATAGGTTTGTCGCTTTTCCCATTATCGGTCCTATAGCTAATGGCTAAATCTAAAATAGGGATTCCAGGGTAAAGAGATGCACATACAGACAACAACACTCTTTCCGCACAGATGCCAACGGGATAACTAGCATTCTCTTGGTTACTGCCTTTTAAGACCACACCATTATCTAATCTTGCAGCGGCGCCTACTTTAAACATAGAATAGGGTGAATAAGATAAGTTAGTAGCATCTATAGCTGCCTGCATTAATTCCTTATCCTGTATTGATAAAGAGCCAATAGAATCAAATTCTTCAAAGGATGTGTGTATTTGATGCTTCCCCATATTATTTAATGTTATTGAACAAGCGCTTCCAGCGTGGTCCATTTTCATAACTAAACCAGATCAATGATGCTTTACCCACAATATGAGTTTCCGGTACAAAGCCCCAATACCTGCTATCCTGACTACGGTGCCTGTTATCACCCATCATCCAATAATAGTTATAATTAGGTGTATAGGTAGTAGTTTCTTTTCCATTGATGATAAACTTGCCATTCACTTCTTGCAATTGATTGTGTTCATAATCTGTAATCAGTCTGCGATACAGGGCAATATTCCTTGTTGACAGTTCAACAACTTCACCTTTTTTAGGAATTTTAATGGGACCAAAATTGTCTAAACTATAGGGGAAATTAGCTTCATCGTAAGGAAAATAACCTCCCACATAACTGTTTACATAAAGATTGATAGAAACGATATTGGACTGTTTTTTCATCACTGCCATTTCCAATGGAGTCATATTAAAAACATAAGTGTTGGGCTTGTTTTCGTAAGGAACAACCTGTCCCTTAGTATCTTGCACATCTATGCCCAATTCAGCCATTAAAAACTCTTCCGTAAAAGGAGTACCATTCGTTTCTACAATATATTCTGTTTGAGATGCAGTGGGCAAATGCGCGGGAACACCATTGATATAGACCACTGCATTTCTTATTTCTAATAAGTCGCCTCCTTCAGCAACGCACCGTTTGATATAGTTATCCGTTTTATCCATCGGATGCACTATAATGGGAAACTGTGCATTTAAAGCATCCCTATCTCCTTTGAATTGTGTTCTCAAAATATCGTAATAAGGTTGCTTACTTCCAAATTCTGGTAAGTTGATAATGGTATCACCAGCCGGAAAATTAAAGACCACTACATCATTTCTTTTAACGGGTGTAAATGCGGGTAATCTTTTATAAGGTATCTGAATCCACTTCAAATAAGAGGGTGTAGTAATGGAGCCCGGCATAGTATTGTGTACAAATGGAAAAGACAAAGGCGTTTGAGGTATTCTTGCACCATAACTCATTTTGTTTACGAATAAAAAGTCGTTCACCAATAATGTTTTCTCCATACTTTCTGACGGAATCACATAGGCTTCAAAAACAAAAGTGCGAATCAACGTTGCTGCAACTATGGCAAAAACACCCGCATCAATCCATTCTCTTGAGGCAGGCTTATGATATAAAGCCATTACAGATGGACCATAAAACTTAGTATCTTTTGAATATCCCAAGTAAGGAAAATATATAAAGGGAAGAAAAATGGTAGCTGCATGATGCAATACGTTCACCTTTTTAAACTGCATTACAAAAATAATGGTGATCCAGATGGTGATGAATTGTCCAGCAATCGGTATCAATTGATACCAAAACCAATATTTTTTAATTTTCGTTTTTTCTACAATTAGCCAGGTATTATAAAAAGGTACCAATGCCTTCCATGGCTCAATTCCCGCCTTTTTAAACATACCATACATTCCAACATGCCAACCAATCAATCCTACAAAAAATAATAACAATCCCATTTTCTATTTATTAGTAAAAACAAAAATATCCTTTTCGGCTCTACTTAGCGTTGAAACCAAAAAAAGTTTTCTTAAATCTTCAAGTCTTATCCAGGAAGTACATAATTTCTAACATCTTCTAACAGAATTGATTTGCCTGATAAGATGACAAGTCGCTCTACTACATTATGCAATTCTCTAATATTACCTGTCCATTGGTGTGCTTGCAAGGCTTCTAACGCTTTTTTGTCGATAGTTTTAGCAATTTGTCCATATTCTGATGCAATATCAACCAAGAATTTATCCACTAGCATGGGTAAATCTACCAATCGCTGGTTTAAAGACGGAACATGGATTAAAATCACGCCCAAACGATGGTATAAATCGAGTCGGAAATTTTTATCCGCCACTTCTTTAAGTAAGTCTTTATTAGTAGCCGCAATGATTCGTACGTCCACTGAAATTTCTTTTTCACCTCCTACCCTAGTAATTTTACCTTCTTGCAAAGCCCTTAAAACTTTGGCTTGGGCAGATAGACTCATGTCACCTATCTCATCTAAAAATAGGGTACCGCCATTTGCTTGTTCAAATTTGCCTACTCTTTGTTTAATAGCAGAAGTAAATGAGCCTTTTTCGTGACCGAATAGTTCACTTTCAATTAATTCACTGGGAATAGCTGCACAGTTTACTTCAACAATGGGTGCAGCAGCACGATTACTTTTTTCATGCAACCACCTAGCCACTAGTTCTTTTCCCGTACCATTTTCTCCAGTTACCAACACCCTAGCGTCTGTTGGCGCAACCTTTTCAATGGTATCACGAATCTTTTGGATGGCTTCACTTTTGCCAATGATTTCTTGTACTTTAGAAACCTTTCTTTTTAGCACTTTCGTTTCTTTAACTAGGTCGGTCTTGTCCAATGCGTTTCTAATTGTGATCAATAACCTATTTAAATCTGGTGGCTTTGAAATGTAGTCGTATGCACCCTTTTTAACAGCATCAACAGCTGTTTCTATATTACCATGTCCACTAATCATGATCACAGGTATTTCAGATTTAGCTGCAACTATACTATCTAAAAACTCCAGTCCATCTAGCTTGGGCATTTTAATATCGCACAAAACCAAATCATAGTTTCCACTGAAGATTTTTTTCAACCCTTCTTCTCCATCGGCAGCTTCGTCTACTTTAAATCCTTCATTCAACAAAATGTCTTTTAACACATTTCGAATAGATTTTTCATCGTCAATAACTAAAATATGGGCCATACCCTTTTTGTTTTTGTGCTAAGATAACTATTGCAATCGCTTAAAGGATACGAATTGTAAAGCCTATATAAAAATTTCTTTCCATTGCAGGATTATAATATCTTTTACCTGCTGCATTGATATCATTTCCAAGACTATATAATTGATTCAACAAATTATCAGCCCCTGCGAATAAGTGCATTTTTGTTTGCTTTAAACTAAACTGATACCCTAGCTTCATTTGTACTAATTGGTATGCCTCTGCATAAGCATCGTTTGCATCAGTTAAGGGGATAGTTGAAACGGCATTGATACTGGCATTCAGGTTCCATTTCTGCTTCCATTCCAATTCAAATCCACTCACCAAATTATTCTTTGGCACACCTGTAAGGGCATTGCCTGAATAGTTGAATGCTACCTGTTGATAGTTTTCAAAATGGTAGGGTTGATAAGCATAACTACTCCAGACATACAACTGAACCCTTTTTTTATTAGTATAAGGAATAAGTTTGAATTGAAACATGGCTTCAATCCCTTGTTGCAATGCACCTCCAGCGTTTACAAAATATTCAGCACCCGCCGTATTATTCCTTCTAACAATGGCATCTTTTAGAGAAAACCGATACAGATTAGCATCAAATCTCAACCGATTATTTAACAAAACGCCTTTCACCCCAATTTCAAAATTCCAACCTTTCTCGGGCTGTAATTCTCCATAATATTTTCCGTCGGATGGTCTTACTTCGGCCAAAGTTGGCGGAGAGAAACCATAGGAAGCAATACCATATGTTGCAATATTATTGCTCAGGTCTACTAACACTGCCAAACGAGGTGCTGCAACTATGGCTGTTGGTTTATTGAATTGAGCTGAAGGATTATCTGTTATACGTTCGTAACGAATATTTTGTTTGTTTAAACTTACACCCGCTTGCAAATGGGTGATGCTGCCAATATTCCATTGCAATTGAGAAAAAGCTGTCCATTGATAAGCCACTATATTGTCTTTGAATTGAACCGTGTCTGCCTGACCTTTTTTATTTCCATAATTATCAATGCGAGAATGATTATATAACCATTCAAAGCCGTTGATCAAGGTTATTTTTTTGTTAGTTGGCTTCCACTTCCATTGGATTCCAGCAGCAGTATTCGTTTCATTTCTATATTCATAATTGGTAATAAATGGGTTTTCAAATTGTGTATTATTTAAAGTGACATATGTATGGATAGTTGAAGATGCACTTATAGTCCAGCTATCATGTAATCCTACATAAGCAGTTTTATTGGAGATAGATGCTTGTTGTTCGATAGAGCCGGGCAAGGTTGCAGTTGGTTGTCGAGACATTGTAGGATTCAATTGCATCTGAGCGAGTGTTATACCCCCAGGTGTTTGATAATATAAGTTGGTATAAAATGCCAAGAATTCAAATTTGTGTTGCTTTAATTGTAAGGCTGCATCATATTTCAATGCTGTTTTCTTTAAAGCGGATTGATCTCGATAACCATCTTGACGCAAATTACTTATTTGTAAAGAGTTGGTGAAGGTTTTAGACTGAAACTCCCAGCCAGCTTGTGTTTGTAACAACCCATAAGAGCCAGTTACCAGTGCTGCATGTAATTGATGGTTTGTTGTTGATTCGAAATGGATATGCTTATTCAACAATAAAACGCCTCCAGTGCCTGCCCCATAAATACTTGCAGAAGGCCCTTTGAGTAATTCCATGTTATTGACATGTTGCAAATCAATTAGGTTCAAATAAGTATTGCCAGCCCCATCGGTTAAAGGCAATGCATTCAAATAGATTTTTACATTCCTTACACCAAATGGTGAGCGCAGCAAACTACCGCGTACAGATAGACGATAACTACCTGGCGATCTTTCTTCCATCCTGACTCCGGGAATAGTGTTCAATACGGGAAGCATGGATACTGGCGCAGCTCTTTGTATATCAGCTTGTCTAATTATTGCCACAGATACTGGTGCTGATTTCCAAACTACTTTAGTTCTAAAGGCTTCTACCACAACAGTAGGAATGGTATCACCGCTTATTTCTGCATTCGTTTGTGCACCTAAAGTTGAAATTGGCAAAAACAATCCATGCAAAATAAAAAGACATAAAAGCTTCCTATTGAAACAAAAAATCCCGAACCGCATTTGAATGCTTGTCCGGGATTGAAATATACTTTCTTGCAATTGATTTACTTTTTTTGTTGTACAACTTCTTTTACCAATTTTACCGCTCTGGCAACATCCGGAATTGCTAATGCAGCAAGATTGGGCGCATAGTGCATAGGAGCATCAGCACTATTTAATCTGCGTATAGGGGCATCTAAATAGTCGAAAGCTTCTTTCTGAATACGATAGGTAATTTCTGAAGAAATAGAAGCAAATGGCCATTGCTCTTCAATGATCACCAAACGATTTGTTTTCTTTACGCTTTCTACAATGGTTTCCCAATCTAATGGACGTATTGTTCTTAAATCTATCACTTCAGCACTGATCCCTTCCTTTTCTAGTTCTATTGCTGCAGCCAAAGCTACTTTCATCATTTTATTATATGAAACAATAGTAACATCCCTTCCTGGTCTTTTAACATCTGCCTTACCTAGGGGAATATAGTATTCTTCGTCTGGAATATCGCATTTATCGCCATACATCACTTCGCTCTCCATAAACATCACAGGATCTTCTTCATAACGAATAGATTGCTTCAGCAAACCTTTTGCATCATATCCATTGGAAGGAGATACTACTTTTAATCCAGGAATATTTGCATAATAGCTTTCAAATGCTGTTGAGTGCTGGGCACCCAATTGACCCGCACTTCCATTCGGGCCTCTGAATACAATTGGACAACCGATTTGTCCGCCACTCATGGCCAACATTTTAGATGCTGTATTCAAAATCTGGTCCATTGGTAATACCGCAAAGTTCCAAGTCATAAATTCAACAATTGGGCGTAACCCATTTTGAGCAGCTCCAACTGCAACTGCAGCAAAACCCAATTCAGCAATGGGTGTATCTATCACACGCTTGGCACCAAATTCGGCCAGCATACCTTGACTTACTTTATAAGCTCCATTGTATTCAGCCACTTCTTCACCCATCAAGAGAACTCTCTCATCTCTTCTCATTTCTTCATTCATGGCTTCTCTTAAAGCCTCTCTAAAAGCAATTGAACGCATACTAATTTGAATTAAATGAGGAGCAAAAATAGAAGATTATCGACTATAAAACCAAAAGAGTTAGGGCATTCACCACAAAAAATCCTCTCTAAGAGCATTAGAGAGGATTTTTTCAACAAATATTAGCAGTATTAATACA
Organism: Bacteroidota bacterium; assembly: GCA_031428775.1. Lineage (GTDB taxonomy): Bacteria > Bacteroidota > Bacteroidia > Chitinophagales > Chitinophagaceae > Sediminibacterium. The sequence continues at coordinate 3,944 of JANOYH010000236.1, read as the reverse complement.
CATTCCAGCCAAAGCTGACATAGTACAATCCTCCAATTTGTGGGTTACCAAAGCCTGTACGATAGTACCTATTAAAAATGTCAGTACCTCCAACTTTTATCATTGATTTTGTCTTGGGCAATTTCAGACTTAGCATCGCATCTACAGTTTTATAAGAGGGTACTTCACCAGTAGCGAATGTTCCATCATAATGGAATCCATCAACATACCTATAAACTATACTAAATCCTAAAAGATTTTTAGGTCCAAAACCTGAATTATTAAATGCCGCATTTACCCTATTTTTTGGGGTATTGAAATAAGATACAAATCCTGTAGGAACGGGTCCTATCATATCAGAATAGATATTGGCACTAACAGAGAAGTTTTTGGGTAACAAATATTCTGCAGAAGCTCCCCATCCATTGGTAGAAACATCAGCTGCCTGATTTACAGATACACTATATATGTTTCTTGTTTGGCTTGGATTACCTGGGGTTCCATTGGCATTAAATCCTAATAAACCAAATGGAGAACCATTGTTTGATTGTATAACAGTAGTACCTCCTATGAAGTCTTTATATTTAGCCCAATAAGCATAAACATCAATCAACAATTTTTTTGCAATCAATCCTTTGTAACCAACCTCAAATGAAGTACTTGACTCAGGTTTGAATTCTCCAAATTGTTGTTGAGCCAATAATGCAGGATTTGGTGCACCCATTGCAGCACTCTGTCCAAATGCAGTTACACTTGCCAAAGTATATGCTGGATTGCTGCTAAACTTATAAAAATCCCTTAATGATGGTAATCCACCCAAAAGTCGTCCTTGAGAAGTACTCAAATTGATCCATTGGTTTTGTGTGGTTGGGAATCGATACGCTTGTTGATAAGAAAAACGAAGATTGTGGTTTTTAGTCAATTTAACCACGGCAGAAGCTCTTGGAGTAAATCTACCTTGGAAATTGGTATTCTTATCATACCTACCAGAAACGGTGATTTTTAAAATGTCGTCAAATAATTTCTGAGACAATTGAGCATAGGCACCAGTTTCGTTGATTTTAATGCTACCTGCTGTATCGGCAAAAATGGTTCCTTGAGAATTCAAAATATATTGTCTAAAGCTTCCTCCAATTAATAAGTCAGTACCGCTTTTATTTAAACCCAACGCTTCAGTTAGATTGTATTGACCTTCTATAGTATATGCTTTTGTTCTATCAAGAAACAGTCCACCACCTTTAGAAATAGGGGTTTGAGCAATTTGCTGAAATCTAGGGTCATATAAAACAGAACCAATGGGTCTACCCACATCAGCTACTGAACGAGAATTATTATGTGCCAAATTAGGATTCATTCCTGCATCAGAAAAGGAGGAATAAGCAGCTAAATACTGGGGATACCATGATGCACTTCCTTTCCATGCCTCATTGAATAAACGAGTGGTGGTAGTGGTTACATAAGAATTTCCGGAATTCTCAGCAGTTAAATATCCCCTGATATACCAGTTTTTGGCTTTCAATTCCAATTTATATTGGCCCATTTTAAAATCCTTAATAGAATAACGATCAGCACCAGTATAAACGGTAGTACCTGTACCCCAATTAGCCGTGAAAGAGGCTTCTACCTTATCTGATAATTTATAATGTAATGCACCAGACAATTTAAAGTTCAAAGTAGTGGGGTCAATTACATCTGCTTCAGCATAGCCAGTACGACTAACAAACTGATTGTTATATAAATTACGACTAGGTGACTGACCAAAAATTATAGGAGATCCTCCTCCTGCAACAATTGCACCAGCTCCAATGCCAGTTAAGAACGTATTTAAGTCGGCTAACTTAGCATTCATATTTGCTGCTAAAAAAGCATTTGAAGCACCTACTACAGCACCAGGGAAAGTAGCCAACACTGAGTTTGCAATGCTACTCATGTTTTGTGTTGTTTCATCGCCATAAAAATTAACGCCATCATAATTGGCATCGCTAGTTCTGCTACCAGGAATTACATATCCATTTGGATTTGCTGCATTGGCAACTCTTGTATAGTTTTCTGATTGGTTTGCCAACCAATCTTGTGCTTGGGTAAATTGTGCGCCAATTTTGTACGCAAATTTGTCGGAAATCTTATCAGCAAAGCGAACTGTCCAGTCGTAAAATGGTGATGTCTTACGCTGATAATTATCTATGTCTTTTACGCCTTGTTTAACTTGAAAACTTAGTCCTTGGTATTTAAATGGATTTTTGCTATTGATTAAAACAGTACCATTCATTCCACCTGGACCATAAAGTGCAGAAGAAGCACCTGGCAATAGTTCAATGTTATCTACATCTAATTCAGTTAATCCTGTAATATTACCTACAGAAAAATTTAGGCCAGGGGCTTGGTTGTCCATACCGTCAACAATTTGATTTAAACGAGTGTTACCACTGCTATTAAATCCTCTTGTGCCAATACTTTTAAAAGTTAAACTGGCGGCAACTACGTCTACTCCCTTTAAATTGGCAATCATATCGTAGTAATTAGTAGCAGGCGTATTTCGAATAGCTGCTGAACTAATTCTTTCAATAGACACGGGTGATTCCAAAATCCTTTCCGGAACCCTTGAGGCAGAAACCACCACTTCATCACCTAGGGTAAATGATGGAACTAATTCCACTTCAATTACTTGGGCAGCATCTTTCACAATAACTTCCTTATTGGCATAACCAACTGAAGAAATGACAATGGTGAAAGGGAATTTCTGAATGGTTGATAATTTAAAATAACCTTTGTCGTCTGTAAATGTCCCTGTAGTGCCTCCTTTTACAGTAACAGAAACAGCAGTTATCATTTCTTTGGAGCTAGCATTTTTAATCCTACCGGATACAACAGTAGTTTGTTGTGAAAATGCACTCGTCGCAAAGACAAATGACATAACAGTAAGTACACTGTACGTGAAGAATCTTCTCATAATAGCAAGTTTAATTAGATCGTTTAGATAAATGTAGTAATTGTTAGTTTTCTGCAAAAATTTTATTTGTCCACAAATGCAACCTTGTTGTTGAGAAAAAGACAGTTTGAAGCACATAATTTAATAATTGCCCTTTATTTTTGTTCATGCACAATTTTCAATTTCCGAATCAAACTTCCTTGTATCACGGTAAAGTAAGGGATGTATATAGCATTTCAACCGACTTACTGGTCATGATTGCCAGTGACAGAATATCTGCTTTTGACGTCATTCTCCCCGAACCCATCCCTTTTAAAGGACAGGTTTTAAATCAAATAGCTGCTTATATGTTGGAAGCAACTGCTGATATTTGTCCCAATTGGCTACTTTCTGTACCCGCACCCAATGTTTCTATTGGAAAAAAATGTGTGCCTTTCAAAATTGAAATGGTTGTAAGGGGTAATCTTGTGGGTCATGCATGGAGGACCTACTTATCTGGCAATAGAGAACTTTGTGGGGCAATTATGCCCGATGGATTAAAAGAAAATGATTTTTTTCCAACTCCTATCATCACTCCATCTACAAAAGCTGATGCTGGCCATGATGAAGACATCTCTAAAGAGCAGATCATTGCTACTGGAATTGTAACTGTTCAAGACTGGACCATACTTGAACAATATGCTTTGCAACTTTTTGAAAGAGGAAAAGAAATTGCCGCCAAACAAGGATTAATTCTTGCAGATACCAAATACGAATTTGGAAAGATTGGGGATACCATTTATTTGATGGACGAAATTCATACGCCTGATTCTTCTCGTTATTTTTATTTAGAGGGATTTCAAGAAAGACAGTCCACCGGCGAAAGACAAAAGCAATTGAGCAAAGAATTTGTAAGGGAATGGTTGATTGCCAATAATTTTATGGGAAAAGAAGGTCAAATTGTTCCTGAGATGTCAGAAGAATGGATTAGCACTATTAGTAAAAGATATATTGAACTATTTGAAAAAGTAACTGGGCGTCCTTTCGTTCCAGAAAA
>JANOYH010000235.1:0-2431 GCA_031428775.1 Bacteroidota bacterium | reverse complement strand
TTATTTTGATACAAAAGATTATGCCAATGCTACCAAGTATTTCACTCAGTTAAAAGCCATGGCCAGTCAACAAGAAAATAAGCTTGAAGCTATGAGGGGGTTACTGCGTTGTCAATTCAAAACCGAGCAATGGCAGCAAGCTGCTCCCAATGCACAAGAATTATTGAATGAAAAAGGAATAGCCAATGACGACCGCATCTTGGCCAATATGGTATTAGCTAAAAATCAACAGCAACAAGAATTGTATGCTCCTGCTGCGGAATCGTATAAGACGGTGATTGCGGCGGGGAGGTCTGAATACGCAGCAGAATCAGCATTCAGAATTGCAGAAATGCTTTTGAAACAACACCGATTACCAGAAGCGGAGAAAGCAGCGTTTGAAGTAATCAAAAAATGGGGATCGTATGAACACTGGGTGGCTAAATCCTATTTGCTCTTAGGGGATCTCTATTTTGAACAAAAAGATTTATTCAATGCAGAAGCCACCTTTAAAAGCGTAGTTGATAATGCGGGTTCGGTTGCAATCAAGCAAGAGGCACAGTTGAAACTGGATCTAGTACTGGGAGAAAAAAACAAAACAAATAAAATTGAACAGCAGTAATACAACCATTATGCAAGTACTGAAAAAAATATTATTGATCCTTGTGTTGGTGGTTGCTAGTACACAAGTATTGGAAGCACAACAGAAAAAGAAACAATCAAAAGGAAAATCCACCAAAAAAACAACTACTACTCAATCTGGTGCTACTAAAAAAGTAAATTCGAATGATGCTGAAGATGCTGCTGCCAAATTAGAGCGAGAAGCGTTGGCAGATACTAGTAATCCAAAAGAAGTAGTGATTACCTCTGCTTTCAAGCCATCCCTTAAGAATGCAGCAAAAATTAATTTTACAGCTGCTTCAACATTAACGGATACAAGTCGCTTACAATTGTTGTATAAGGTACCTGCTCAAAACCTATTTTTTTCCTATCAGCCAGTGCCTATCAAGCCCATTGCAATAGCGATGGATTCCTTAGTGGCTTTGAAGAATGACCATTTTGTAAAACTGGGGATAGGAAATTTCAGTACTCCTTATGCAGAAGTTGGATTGTCTTTTGGGGATGGAAGAAATAGTATAGTGAATATTCACGCAAGTCATGTTTCATCTAATGGTCAAATTGACTTTCAAGAATTTAGTAAAACGGGTATTGATGTATTTACTCAGTTTATCAATAGTCAAGAACAAGAATGGACGGCAAAAGCATTTTATAAAAACAGTAAGCAATACTTGTATGGTTTTCAGCCAAGCACACTTAGCTATACTAAGGATGATCTCTTACAAAGGTTTAATACTATTGGATTTGAACTTGGCTTTCGCAATAAGTTAATGGGAGTGACAGGGATTTTGTATCATCCACAAATAAGTTTGATTAATTTTTCCAGTAACAATCATGCAAAAGAAATGAACTTGATTGCAAAATTCCCTTTTAGTAAGTCATTTGGGAAATTTTATTCTTTTGACGTTGGATTAAATGCCGATATAGCTACTTATAATGCACCATTGATTCCCAATCCTATCAAGATTCAAAACAATTTGTTCACCATTGATCCGAATATTCGGTTTAAAACACCCAATTTCCTTTTAACCCTAGGTGTTACGCCTAGTTGGGATAATACCAATTTTAAAATGCTGCCCAATTTTGGTGCCAGTGCAAAAATAAAAGAAACAGGTTTGTTGGTTGAGTTAGGTTGGAAAGGCTATTTTCAGAAAAATAGTTACAGAAGTCTAGCTGAATTTAACCCTTTTCTAGACAAACCAGACACCATTCGTAATACTAGAATTAGTGAGCAATACTTAGGAGTAAAAGGCAGTCTAGGAAACCATTTTTCAATGGGTGCAAGACTTTCCTTTATGCAACTATTTAACCAGCCCTTATTTGTAAACACGTTTAGCGATGGAAGGGCGTTTAATATTTTATATGATAGTAAGATAGAGTCTATTCAAATACATGGAGAAATTGGTTATCGTATTCAAGAACAGTTTTCAGTAATTGGGGGAATCAATATCAATCAATATACCAGCCTAAGTAATTACAGTAAAGCTTATGGGTTAATCCCCATTGAAATAACAGGTAGTTTCAAGTGGAAAATATGGAAGGATTTACAAATTAAGTCGGAAATCTACCTTCGAGATGGTAGTCCATATCAGGGCAAATCATTTGAAAGCTTTAAATTAGATCCAGCCGCAGACTTAAACCTAGGGGCTGAGTTCTCCGTATTGCCAAAGCTGAATATTTGGTTGCAAATGAATAATTTATTGAACAATACTTACCAGCGTTGGAACCAATATCAAGTGATGGGATTCAATGTTTTGGGAGGAGTTGTATATTCGTTCTAGAAAATGACCTATTCATGCAGCAATATTTGTTGAAATACCTTGTTTTACACAAA
>JANOYH010000234.1:0-10427 GCA_031428775.1 Bacteroidota bacterium | reverse complement strand
AATCATTGGAACTATGCCATCAGAATCCTTGATGATGCAATCGGATAAGCTTCAGATTAATAGACTCTTGACAAATTTAATAAAGAATGCAATAGAAGCCGCAGAAGGAAGCACTGGTGTAATACAGATCCATATTTTAATAGAGAAAGTATTGCCCAATGTATTGATTAAAATACAGGACCATTCAGGGGGAATACCTGCAAACTTAGTTGCGCATTTGTTTAAGCCCAATTTCACTACCAAATCATCAGGTACAGGTCTTGGGTTAGCTATTTGTAAGGGCATTGTGGAAAAGGCAAACGGAGAAATCTGGTTCCAAACAAAAGAAGGAGTGGGTACCAGTTTCTATATTCAACTTCCACTAGTGCAAGGATAATATCAATAAAGAGTACATCCAAACTAAGGATCAATCAACATTACTGCTAAAACCAACTTTAGTTTCTTTTTTGGTGTTGTTCAAATAAGAAAGATTCAAAATCGGATCTGCTATAGCTACTCAGATTTTGGAATTTGGTTAGACCCGCTTTCTGTGCAACCAATACCCCATAAGTACAATCATTAAAACCATCAATACTGTGAGCATCAGGATTAATTGAAATGAGTACGCCTTTTTCTGTGGCAAGGTTAATCCATCGCCAGTCTATATCTAATCGCCTAGGATGTGCATTCAACTCAATCACCACGTCATTCGCAACACAGGCGTCAATAATACGTTCATGGTTAACGGGATAGCCATTCCTGCTAAGTAGCAGTCGGCCTGTCATATGGCCTAAGATGGAAGTATAGGGGTTCTCTATGGCGTTTAAAAGACGCATCATCGCTTTCTCCTCCGTCATCTTCAAATTAGAATGAATGGAAGCAATGATCAGGTCAAAGCTGGCAAGTACTTCGTCGTCATAATCCAGACTACCATCATTTAGAATATCGCTCTCAATACTTTTAAAGATTCTAAAAGGAACAAGTTTTTTATTAAGTTCATCTATTTGTTGGTGTTGGGCACGAATCCTATCTTCTCTAAGTCCCTTTGCATAAAAAGCAGATTGTGAGTGGTCGCTGATAACCAGATATTCTAATCCCTTTTCTTTAGCAGCGATGGCCATGGCTTCTAAACTTTCGGCACCATCACTCCAATTACTATGACTGTGTATGATCCCTTTTATATCGGAAGGTTGAATAACTGGTTTTATTTTTTTGCTTTTTGCAAGAGCAATAATTGAAGCAAACTCACGTTGGTATGAAGGAATGAAATCTAATTCATTCATTGAAAATATTTTTTCTTCTGAATTAAAATGCTGCAATGGATTCCAATTTGTATTGCTAGAAAATGCAGCTAGAAATTCATCACTACTACTTGTTTGAAAAAGTAGGGAATAAAAATTATTATCACTAGTAAGATGAAAAATTAAGGGAACTGAAGTAGGGCCTTCAAAAATAATTTGGGTATCTGAAGGCTCTGAAAATGTGCATTCACTTGTGGAAAAATAATTTTTCAAAACCTCTTTTGAAGCGGTCGAAACCCATGATATGGAGGTAATTATCTCTGCTTGTTGTCTGAATGCCCCCGAAAGCTCGAAGCGAAAATCACTCATTGCATTGCAAAAATTTTCTTGTAATTGTAGTGCAATAGGTTGTATTTGTTTGTAGAGATAACTACCCAAACTGCCCATAAAAAATTCAATGGCTTCTTGAATATTTTGTTGAGATTTTTCTCCAAAGCCTTTATAATTTGTTAGTCTATTTTCTGTGCACGCGTACAATAATTCGCCAATATTTTCAATGCCTAATTCTTTCCAAATGACGGCAATTTTTTTTGGACCAATTCCTTTAATGCTAAGCATTGTTAAAATTCCATCTGGCGTTTTTTGTAAAAGTTCTTGAAGTACAGATAAACTTCCTGTTGCCAATTGCTCTTGAATTTTTTTTGCAATTGCTTCTCCAATCCCTCTTATTGAAGCCATTTTTTCAATTGGCATTTCCGCTAATTGTGTAGGAAGTTTTTCTATGGTGAAAGCCGCAGCAGCATAGGATTTGGACTTGAAGGCGTTTTCGCCATGAATGTCCATTAGTTTTCCTAAGAGTGCAAAATTATCTGCAATTGAGTAGTTGTCCATCTGTCAAAATTTATTTGATTCAATTGAGAAAAGAGTAAAAAAAAAGTCCCGAGAGTTATCTCGGGACCCAAACTATTTCCGCTCGAAATAATGGTTAAATTATTTCTTAGCAGCTTTTTTAGCAGCTTTTTTAGGAGCAGCTTTCTTAGCAGCTTTCTTAACTACTTTTTTAACAGCAGCCTTAGGAGCAGCTTTTTTAGGAGCGGCTTTTTTAGGAGCAGCTTTTTTAGCAGCAGCCTTTTTAGGAGCAGCTTTTTTAGCAGCAGCTTTTTTAGGAGCGGCTTTCTTTGCAGCGGCTTTTTTAGGAGCGGCTTTTTTTGCAGTTGCCATGTTTTTTAGATTTAATGGTTAGTAAATAATACATTAAAAATAAAAACTTATTTGCAATTGCAAAAAATATTTTTTATGCGACTACAGAAACAGCCGATACAGATACCGTTGATTTGTCGTTTTTACCTTTCTTGAATTCTACAATTCCATCAGTTAAAGCGAACAATGTGAAGTCTGTTCCAAGACCAACATTTTTGCCAGGATGATATTGAGTGCCTCTCTGACGAACAATAATGTTACCAGAAATAGCAGGTTGTCCACCATAGATTTTTACACCTAGACGTTTGCTGTGTGAATCGCGGCCGTTCTTTACACTACCTTCACCTTTTTTGTGTGCCATAAAATACTTTTTATAATTTTTTTATTCTTGTTCATCCATTTACTTCAGGGTATTTCCCTAAAATGAATGGTTGCGCTACTGAATCAAATCTAAGCGATGCTTTCGATCATAATTCTAGTATAATGAGTTCTGTGTCCGTGTTTCTTGCGGAAACCCTTTCTTCTTTTCATTTTGAAGGCGATAACCTTATCACCCTGTACTAGGGCACTAATGATTTCTGCTTTCACAGTAGCTTTTACATCACTACCTACAGAAACTGCGCCGCCGTTGTCTACCAACAAAACGTCACTGAACTCTACCTTGTCACCGGTATTACCTTGCAAGTGCGGAACATACAAACTTTGACCTGCTTGTACTTTAAATTGTTGACCTGCGATTTTTACAACTGCTAACATAGCTTTCCAAAATTAGGACGGCAAAGGTAGTGATTTGCTAGGGATTAAAGCAAACATTTTTGAATTTTTTTTCCAATTTTTCTGTGGAATTCCAGAATCAGTCGTAATTAGCATAATATTAGTTGATTTTTACTGCAAAGTTTTGGGTTATGCACCTATTTTTGTCCACTTAAACGATTAGCTTAAGCTCTACCCATGAATTTGAAGTCCTTATTAGCTCGGCCTTTTGCCAATTATATTTATAATAAAACCAAAAAAGGGATGCTTACCGCGGTGGAAGACCAGGAAGCTATCTTAAAATACCTTTTAAAACAAGGGAAGTCAACTGAATTTGGCAAAGACCACCACCTAGCAGAACTCACCAACCACCAAGACTATTGTCAAGCTGTACCCATCAAGGACTATGAGCAATTAAAACCCTATATAGAACAGATCAAAGAGGGTAAGCACAATGTATTATGGAAAGGCAAGCCCATTTATTTGGCTAAAACCAGTGGTACCACTAGTGGCGTGAAATACATTCCCATCACCAAAGACTCTATACCAAACCATATCAATACGGCTAGAAATGCTTTATTGTGTTATATGGCTGAAACGGGTAATACTTCATTCGCCAATGGAAAAATGATTTTTTTAAGTGGCTCTCCAGAATTAGAAAGGGTGGCAGGGATACCTACTGGCCGGCTAAGCGGGATAGTCAACCACCACATTCCCAGCTACTTGCGATCTAATCAGTTGCCTAGTTATGAAACCAATTGCATAGAAGACTGGGAATTTAAACTAGATCAGATTGTTACGGAAACCCTGCATAAAGACATGACACTCATAAGCGGGATTCCGCCTTGGATGCAAATGTATTTCGATAGGCTCCAGTCTCTATCCAACAAAAAAATCTCAGAACTGTTCCCTAATTTCAGTGTGATGGTACAGGGAGGGGTCAATTTTGAGCCTTATAAATCCAGACTCTTTGAATCCATTGGCAAAAAAATTGATAGCATTGAACTATTTCCAGCCAGCGAAGGCTTTTTTGCATTCCAAGATAGTCAATCGGCAGAGGGACTTCTTTTAAATACCAATAGCGGTATCTTTTTTGAATTTGTACCTGCAAATGAAATATTTTTTGCAAATCCAACCCGTTTACCACTTTGGGAAGTGAAAACTGGCGTAAACTATGCCATGATCATCAATAGTAATGCGGGTTTATGGGGCTATAACCTGGGAGATACGGTTCGTTTTGTAAGTACCAACCCTTATCGAATTGAAGTAAGTGGGAGAATTAAGCACTTTATTTCGGCTTTTGGAGAACACGTCATTGGTGAAGAAGTAGAATATGCCATGCTCAAATCGGCAGAAGAAATGGGTATTCAAATCAACGAATTCACGGTGGCCCCTCAAATTGTACAACAAGGTAAGGGCAAGAGTTACCACGAATGGTTTGTGGAATTTGAGCAATTACCCGATAATATCGATGCTTTTTCGGAGAACTTAGACAAAAAGTTGAGAAGCAAAAATGTGTACTATGATGATTTGATTGCTGGGAATATCCTTTCAACCCTAAAAATTACGACGATTAGAAAGAATGGATTTATTGATTATATGAAATCTATAGGGAAGTTAGGTGGACAAAATAAAGTACCCAGACTGAGTAATGATCGAAATATTGCTGATGGATTGGGGAATTACATTGTTAAATAGGGGTTATTTTAAATAATAGGGGATAAATAATCGTGCCTTGACTTTGGGATTGCTGTATTTTGCAACTCTATCAATAGGATTAAAAGAAATCAATGACGCAAAAAAGAATCGCCATATTTGGCTCAACAGGATCTATTGGCACGCAGGCACTAGATGTGATTGCTGCCAACAAAGACCTTTTCAGTGCAGAAATACTTACCGCTCAAACCAACGATAGTTTATTGGTAAAACAAGCATTGGAATTCAATCCCAATATTGTTGTCATTGGCGATGATAAAAAATACTTGTCCGTTAAAGAAGCACTTGCGGGTACGGATATAAAAGTATTTGCAGGCGAAAAAGCTTTGGAGGAAGCAGCTGCCATGGACTGCTACGACATGATGTTGGCGGGCATTGTTGGCTATGCGGGCCTCCGACCAACACTACAAGCAGTGAAAATGGGTAAGGCCGTTGCCTTGGCCAATAAAGAAACGCTGGTTGTTGCTGGCGATATTGTGATGCAAAAAGCCAGAGAAAATGGGGCTGCTGTAATTCCTGTGGATAGTGAGCATTCCGCCATTTTTCAATGCTTGGTTGGGGAAGGAAATAATCCCATATCTAAAATCATTTTAACTGCCAGTGGTGGTCCTTTCTTGGGAAAGAAACCCAATTTTTTAGTGAATGTTAAAAGGGATCACGCACTGCAACATCCCAATTGGACAATGGGAGCAAAAATTACCATCGACTCAGCAACTCTAATGAACAAGGGACTTGAAATGATTGAAGCCAAATGGTTATTTGACCTTATGCCTGAACAAATTCAAGTGGTGATCCATCCACAAAGTATCATTCATAGTATGGTACAGTTCCAAGATGGTAGCCTTAAAGCACAAATGGGATTACCTGATATGAAACTGCCCATTCAATATGCAATGGCTTTCCCTAAAAGAATTGATAATAATTTTCCTAGATACGATTTCAAGAAGCCCCATACCCTCAGCTTTGAAGAGCCCGACATCAAAACCTTTCGGAACCTTTCATTGGCAACAGAGGCACTTAAAAGGGCAGGAAACATGCCTTGTATCCTAAATGCAGCAAACGAAATTGCTGTTTATGCTTTTCTTAGAAATAGGATAGGTTTCTTAGACATGACTGAAGTGGTGGAACAGAGTATGCAAAAAATAGCTTTTATTGAAAACCCTACCCTTGAAGAGTATTTTGAAACAGATGGAGAGACGCGTAACTTCGCTGCCTCTTTAATTCATATGTAGGCGGTAAAAAGCAAAGCATTCATTTTAAATAAAGCATTCATTTAATTAAAATCCCAAGTGGTGTTAGCATGATGAGTTTATTAGCAATAGATTGGTTGAGTATTGGTGTTAAAACTGGACAATTTATCCTGTCCTTTTCTATATTAGTGGTCTTGCACGAGCTTGGCCATTTTATCCCAGCAAGAATTTTCAAGTGTAGGGTGGAGAAGTTTTACTTGTTTTTTGATCCATGGTTTAGTCTTTGGAAAAAGAAAAAAGGAGATACTGAATGGGGCATTGGTTGGATCCCTTTTGGGGGCTATGTGAAGATCTCTGGTATGATTGATGAAAGCATGGACAAAGAGCAGATGAAACTTCCGCCAGAACCTTATGAGTTTCGTGCTAAGCCAGCCTGGCAACGACTAATCATCATGATTGGTGGTGTTGTTGTGAATGTGATTTTGGCCATTGTAATATTTATTGGCATTACCTGGGTTTGGGGCGAAGAATATCTTCCAGCAAAAAACTTGCAATTTGGGGTTCACGCAGATTCTTTGGCCAAGAGTATTGGTATTCAAGATGGAGATAATATTTACGCAATTGATGGAAGGGTAGTGGAAGATTTTGGAACCGTTGTTCCAGAAATAATTACTACGGATGCAAAGAAAATTACGATTGATCGTAATGGTACAAAACAAGATTTGACCATCCCAGATGAATTAATCAAAAACCTATTCAAGAAAAAGAAGGGTAGAGAATTGGGTGCTAGCTTTCTCACCATCCGTTATCCTGCCATCGTTGATTCTGTTGCTAAAACTGCGGTATTTACAAAAGATGCCTTTCAAAAAGGAGATATACTCTTATCATTCAACAACAAACAGTTTCAATACTTTCATGAGTATGAAGCTTTGAACAAAGGGTTTGCAGATTCTATTGTAGAATTTAAAGTATTGCGTGGAAGCGATACCGTTGCAGTGCGTGTATTGTTGAACAACAAAGGCGCAGTAGGATTCTTCCGCAAAACGCCTTATGATATGTTTGGTACGGTTGTAAAAGATTATACTTTGGCTCAATCCATTCCACTAGGCTTTAATAGATGCTTTGAAACGTTAGATCGTTATATCACTGGGATCAAGCAAATCTTTACAGGTAAAGTAAATGCAAGTGAATCTCTTGGTAGTGTGATCAGTATTGGGAATACTTTTCCTGGTGTGTGGGACTGGCAGAAATTCTGGACACTCACTGCTATCTTCTCTATCATCCTTGCTTTCATGAATATCCTGCCCATTCCTGCATTGGATGGGGGACACGCACTGTTTACTTTATATGAAATGATTACGGGTAGAAAGCCTGGCGATAAGTTCATGGAATATGCCCAAATGGTGGGTATGGTGTTGTTACTGGGATTGATGGCGTATGCACTGGGACTAGATTTCTGGCGCTTATTCAAATAGATTAACAAGGTCTTCCTAATTAGATGAAGTACTTTTGTAAATATGGGGTCGTATTGGTTTTGACAGCATATGGTTCGGTTGGTGTAAGCATGCAGTGCGTTGGATAATTAGCACTTTAATCTGAATATTCAAACTTCAAATGGCAATACTCAGTATGCCATGGCTGCTTAATCAGTGATTAAGTAACCATTCGGGCCGCGGCTAAGGTTGGCCTATTACCTCTTGCCGCCGCCGACTTAAAACAAAAGAGGATGCTGCAATGGAAGGCTGTGACCATTGCTTAAGACTATACAGCTAAGCGTTTTGTTGGTTGGTTTCTTTCCTGCATTGTGCCGACAACTAATAAGAAAATAAGCATGTAGAAAGCCAATGGTAGCGATGTTTGGACGCGGGTTCGACTCCCGCCGACTCCACAACGCCTTGCGAATGAGTAATTTGCAAGGCGTTTTTTTTATTGCCTTGTTCGTTACGCGTCTGGTCAATATTATTTTCAATTATTTTTATTAATCTTACAACAAAATGTTGCCTGATGATACCCGAAAGAGAATTGAAAATATCACTGCAGGAGTTGTTATTGAGGGGATACCAGATACTTGCACAACAATCAGAAATCTCCTATCAGCAAGCTTTGCTACAAGTACAACGGTTAAAACTGACTTCGAAAGTAAATCAGTCATCAAAGAAGAGCAGGCCAGACTGCTAGAAAAGTACAGCACCGAAAACAACTTATGGGTTGCAGATATTCCCGGCTACGAAAGATTTTTAACAAGGGGAGGAGAGGCACGTGTTTACCTTGACAAGGATGGTTAACAATAGGGTGGTTATTGACAATTCAAATTGCATTTCTCAAATGCTCTCAAAGTTTTAGCTAATTTAGGCCAAATTCAGATTGATTTCCTTTCATGCCAAACTTAATTAAAGCAATGGTTGATTTAAAAAATTTTGAAGCACAAATAGCACCTGTAATTCTGAAGAGGGGGGAGTCATATTATCGTAAAGGAAATGTTATAAGTATTGATCAAGTAGCAAATGGTGTTTGGGCTGCTGAAGTGGAAGGTTCAGACAGCTATTCAGTGGAAGTGACCATCGACGACAAAGATCATATAAATGGTTATTCCTGCGATTGTCCTATTGGTGGTGGCTTATGTAAACATGTAGTTGCTGTATTATTTGTTTTACGAAATGAAATAGTAAATGCAGGTAACAAACCCATCATCAATTCAAAGAAGGGCGTATTTGAATCAATGTTGAATTTGATAACTCAAAATGAGTATCAAAAATTTATTAGGGATTATGCTGCAAAAAATAAAAATTTTAAAACTGAGTTTGAATTGTTTTTTGCTGAAAAAGATAGCAGGGTTGATGTAGCAGACAAATATTCAGAACTGGTTAATAGACTTATAAAAAAATATACTACACGTGGTTATATTGATTATAAAGCATCATTTGGTTTGTCAAGAGAGATAGAAAAAATTTTGGCAACAGGTCAAGGGTATATTGCAAAAAATAATTTCAGAGATGCTTTTGCATTGGCCAAATCCATTTTAAAGCCTATGATGGAAGCCATCATTGACAGTGATGATTCGAATGGTAATATAGGGGACTGTATCAATAGCAGTTTGGAGCTTTTCGAAAATATAAGTTTATCAAAAGTTGCTGCATTCAATATTAAAGAAGAAGTGTTTGAATTTGTACATAAAGAACTGGAGGATGAAAATTATTTCGAATATGGAGATTATGGATATAACCTGTTTTCGATTTTTCAAGAACTTGCGGTGCTGCTTAATAAGGCTCCTATTTTTCTTTACTATACAAATGCCAGAATTGAAGGGCGGAAAGGTAATGATGATAATTATAGAAAGGAATATTTCAAAAAAAGAATAATTGCGTTCTTTCAACAAACAGGCAATACCACAGAAGTAGAAAAATTGGTACAGCAAAACATGGATATTTTTGATGTGCGAATGAGTGTAATTGACAAGGCAATGCAGAAAAAGGATTATAAAACTGCTAAAAAAATAATTAGGGAAGGCATAAAAATTGCTGAAGCTAAATCACATCCAGGTACTGTTAGCAAATGGGAAAATGAATTGTTGCGGATTGCTTATTTTGAAAATGATATTCCAACTATCAGGAACTTTACAAAGCGTTTTGCTTTCGAACGAGGAGTGTCTAAAGAGTATTATCAACAATGGAAGAATACATTTACCCCAACTGAGTGGAAGTTTACAATTGAACAATATATTTCTGAATCAATTCAAAATGTAACTGTCAATTGGAATAAAAGCAAATACAAATCATGGAATGCGTCGCCTCATCCTCCATTATTACAAAGCGTGGGGGCTATTTATATTCTTGAAAAGTATTTGGATAGGCTGCTTCCTTTGGTACAACAAGCAAATAACCTAAACACAACACTTGATTACCATCAATTCCTATTAAAAGATTATGCATCAGAATTGCTTTCCATTTATTTACCAACATTGGAAGAATATGGAATAAAGGCAAATAGTCGCAATGATTACGAATACTTGGTAAAATTGATGAAAAAAATCATATACGATATTCCAAATGGGAAACAGGATGTATTAGCTGTAGCAAAATGCCTCCGAGATAGATTTTCTATTAAGCCTCGTCGCCCTGCCATGATAGAAGTACTAGAAGCCTTACTAAAATAGGTTGATTTAACATGTGTGTTGTATTGATATAACTTTATCATAAATCATCTATCATGGAACTAGGCATAGGTATGTTTGGCGATTTACATGTGAACCCAAACGGTGAAATACAACCCACAGGTGAGCGTTTAAAAGAGCTAATCGAAGAGATAAAGTTGATGGACGAAATAGGCATAGACTTCTATGGTATAGGTG
>JANOYH010000233.1:0-2465 GCA_031428775.1 Bacteroidota bacterium | reverse complement strand
TGAATGTCTTTAATCCAAACTCCTGTAACAACACTAACAATAGTGTGCTGACTAGCTTTTAACACCGAATGCAATTGGGTCAACACTTCTTTTACTTGAAAAGGCTTAACAGCAAGTATCACCCAATGAGCATTGGATACGGCTAATATATTATCATTAGAAATTGTCACGCCACGATCTTCTAGTGGTTTCAATGTTTCAATATTTCTCTTAGTAACAATTAATTGTTCAGGCAAAGCAAAACCACTGTTCAATAACCCCTCTGCAATAGCAGAACCCAAATTTCCGCCTCCAATGATTGCGATTGTTTGATGCATTTTATTTCTTTTAAATGGCATTAATAATAACGAAGTTCTTGCAAGTAATTACGCACATAATCATCTACCCCTTCTTCTAAACTATAAAAAGGCTGAGTATATCCAGCAGCTCTCAATTTTTGCATATTGGCTTCCGTAAAGTATTGGTATGTATCGCGTATGTCTAGTGGCATATCTATAAAACATATATTGGGTAAAAGATCCAATCCTTTAAAACTAGCAACTGCAAGGTCATAGAAGCTGCGCGCTTTTCCGGTACCCAGATTGAACAACCCATTATTTTTATGCAACCAATTGCCATCCACCATCAATTCACTCATCCAACCAATGATGGATAATAGGTCTTTGACATACACAAAATCGCGGAGTTGTTCGCCGTCTTTGAAATCGCTTCTATGACTTTTGAAAAGTTTAACCTGTCCGCTTTGTTTAATTTGATTCACCGCGTGCCAGATTACACTGGCCATTCTTTCTTTGTGGAATTCATTTGGACCATATACATTAAAGAATTTCAACCCTATCCAACAAGCTGGTGCGTTTTCTTGAAGCAAAGCCCATTTATCGAATTCGTTTTTGCTGATACCATAAGGATTGAGTGGCTTCAGTTTTTCAACAACCAAATGGTTATCGTCATAACCAAATTCACCATCTCCATAAGTAGCTGCTGAAGAAGCATAAATCAGGGGAACTTGATTGGCCACACAATATTGCCAGACCTGCTTTGAATATTCCAGATTCAATGCTTCGTGAATGGCATAGTCAAATTCAGTTGTGTCCGTTCTTGCTCCTAAATGAATGAACAATTGAATGGTTGGTTGATGCCTATTTAACCATTCAAAAAAAGACTGTCGTTCTACAATATCTGCAAACTGTTTTTTTTCCCAATTTGGCCTTTTAGTTTCTACACCAAAATCATCTACCAAAATGAGGTTATGAAATCCTTGTTGATTCAGCCATGAAACCATGCAACTACCTATAAAACCGGCAGCACCAGTAACCACTATGGAAGCTGTTTTTTCCATCTTAGTTGATTAGTTTTTCAATGGCCGTATCATATTTATTTTTCCAATCCGTAATGGATCCCCAATCAACCCCATTCACAGTAATTGAACCCGCACTTACTGTTCCCAATTCGGCAACAACAACCTGGGTATCTAATGCCGCTTTTTTAAATTCAGCCAGTTGCGATGCATTCACTGAAACAACTACCCTACTTTGCGCTTCTCCAAACCAAAAAGCGTCTTTCCTAATGGATTCAACTGCATCAATAGAAAATCCCAGGTTGGAATGAAACCCGCTTTCCAAAAGCGTAATAGCCAGTCCACCTTCACTAATATCATGAGCACTTTGAATCAATCGACCTTTAATAATATTGGCAACAAATGTTTGCATTTGATATTCTTCGTCCAAATTAAAATGCGGTACGGTAGAATATTCCACCCCTTTCAGTTTGTTTAAATATTCAGAAGATCCGATATCGTTTTGTTGGCTACCGATTAGGAAAATAGTATCCCCTTCATTTTTGAAATTGAGGGTCATTCTATTTTCAAAATCATCTAGTATACCCACCATGCCAATTGTTGGTGTAGGATAAACAGGTCCGTCTGGATTTTGATTATAGAAACTCACATTACCACCAGTAACTGGGGTCTTGAATTTCTTACATGCATCACCCATACCAGTAACTGCTTTTACGAATTGATAATATACTTCTGGATCGTAAGGATTACCGAAGTTTAGGCAGTTAGTAACACCAATGGGTTCACCACCACTACAAACTATATTTCTAGCTGCTTCTGCAACCGAAATCATACCACCAACATATGGATCAGCAAACACATATTTGCTATTACAATCTACGGTAATTGCCAATGCTTTGCCCGTGCCTTTGGCTATTACAATACTTGCATCACTAGGTGCATTTGTTGAAGCATTACCAGCCCCTACCATGCTATCGTATTGGGTATACACCCAACGTTTAGAAGCAATATTTGGAATCTGAATCAGTTGTTCAGCAACCAATTTAAGATCTGTACAGTCTTCAATGCTATTGACATCAAAGGCTTTAATTTTTTCAAAATATTTAGGCTCTGTGTATTCACGTGTATACTGTGGGGCACCGCCGCCCAATACCAATTCATAAGCAGG
>JANOYH010000232.1:0-9953 GCA_031428775.1 Bacteroidota bacterium | reverse complement strand
CGCAAAGCGAAGACGCCAACGAATGGAACGTTCCAGATAGGCCATAATTATGGAAGTGGTACATACTATGTGGAAATGATACAGGATAATAAGCGTAAGGTGGTGCAGGTGATTAAGTTGAGAGGGTAAGACAAGCACCACTCCGATCTAAGAAAGAATAAAACACCTCAACAGAAATGCTGGGGTGTTTTTCTTTTATAAAAAATCGTAGTTAGTAAGTTCTTCTAGCATCACCAATTTTTTAGAGAGGGTATGTTGAGAGACCTCATTGGCAGTCTCGAAACATCCCTCTCTAAAAAGAAAAAGCCCCGCTCTTTGGTAAAGCGGGACTGGCAGTTGGTGTTGGTTGATAGACTTTATACTTAATTAGACAGTCGTTTGTCAATTTCGCTGCAAAGGTCACTAAAAATAGTTTCCACAGTGCCTTCGCCCTTGATAGAAACCACTTTATTGAACTTGCTATAGTAGTTTGCCACTACAGTGGTTTTGTTTAAATATTCTTGAATGCGGTTGCTGATGATGGCTTCATTGTTGTCATCTGGTCTGCCACTGGTGAGTCCGCGGTTGAGTAATCTTTTCAATAATTCATCTTGACTAACCTCCAAAGCCAAAACAACTCCTATCTCGGTATTTTTCTCGGCCAATAATTGATCCAATGCTACACTTTGTGCTTCCGTTCTAGGAAATCCATCAAACAAAAATCCTTTGGCAAGTGGATTATTTTCCAAGGCAGAACGAATCATACCTACTACAACAGCGTCTGGAACCAGAATACCATTGTCCATTAGTTTTTTAGCTTCTAGTCCGAGGGGGGTAGCTTCCGTTATTTCTTTACGAAGAATGTCGCCTGTAGATAAATGGACTAAACCATAAGCGGCTATCAGTTTTTCGCTTTGTGTTCCCTTGCCACTGCCGGGAGGGCCAAAAAGAATAATATTAAACATGGATTTACTAACCTTAAATGAAGCGCAAATATAAGGCTAAGGCTTTATAAAACATTTAACACACTAGCAATTGAGTTAAATTTCTTCAATTTGCAGAACATTAACAACTGTTAGTTGTCTATATTAGTGCAATGCCTCGTATGTATTTGTATATTTTTCAAATTAAAATATTTGTTACATGACAAGACTTTTTATTTTACTCTTTGCAACAATCAGTATGCAAAGCTGTTTTTCTCAAAGCTCAACTAAAAAAGATACTATGGAAAATAAAAACAATCCTGCTTATTCGCATACCGATAAAAATAAAGTGGTTTTGAATAATGATGCCTGGAAAAATATTCTTGCTCCTGAAGTGTACAATATTGCTAGAGAGAAGGGAACAGAGCGTCCCTATTCTAGCAAATTTGAAAGTTCCAAAGAAATTGGCACTTACTATTGTGCAGCCTGCGGTAATGCACTTTTTAAAAGCGATACAAAATTCGACAGTGGATGCGGATGGCCTAGTTTTTATGAACCGATTAGCAAAAGCTCCATCATTTATTTGCCCGATAATACATTGGGTATGAAAAGAACGGAAGTGGAATGCGGTAGGTGTAAGTCGCATTTAGGTCACGTCTTTGAAGACGGACCACCACCAACAGGACTTCGCTATTGTATTAACGGAGTAGTGCTTGACTTTGAAAAAGCAAAGGAAGCAGAGAAAAAATATGATGGCAATAAAAAGCAGTAGATATTTTTATAGACTTATCATAATCTTGCTTACTTCTTGTTCTTTGCAAAGTTTATTTATTTCTGCTACCTCTTTATTTACAATGTCTTGTACTTGTTGTTTGAGGGGCTGCCAAATTTTATCTAACTCTATAAAGCGTTCTTGTTGCGCATTGGTTACGTATGGAATATTTGAATCTAATTCGCCTTTTAGAAAAACGTAGTCGGCACTGAGTTTGTTGATATAATTAATGACATCGTCATTGCTTTGCGATTTTGTTTGAACCAACTCTTCTTCCCACTTGCTTAATTTCTTGGTGATTAGCAATGCTTTTTCGCGAATGGATTTGAACTTAACGGTGTCCACTAATTGTTCTAGAAGGTCTGACAATTGTTTAGTTAGTTTTCGCGTGTTGGCAACCGATTGATGAATTTCATTGATACCCGCTTCTACTTTTGTAGCTAATAAATGTTGGTCTTCGTAATCCTTTGCTGTGGCTACTATGCGCGGGTCGGGCAATACATTGAATTGAACCGATTTACTTTCTTTTCCATTGTTAAGAACAGCAGTATATTGTCCGGGTACAACCCTATGTCCATCGTAGGCGCCTTCAATAAAAACATTTTGAACACCGGTTTGTGGTGGATATCTAAGATCCCATACAAAACGATTCACACCTGTAGTCATTGTCAATACAGGATCTGCTGATGGACCACCAGGATATCCACCTACAAAATCTTTGTCGGGTGTTGTTCCATATTTTCGAACAAGATTCCCTTTGCTATCTTTTATCTCCAGACTGAGTTTAAAACTTGAATCTGTTTTGTCGGGAATTTGATATTGCAATACTAAACCTGATGCAGTATTAATGCCTGATTTGTATTGAAGTGGGGTTTCAAATTCTTCATCAGCAATAACGCCATCCAATATACTTGCACCAGAAACGCGATAAGTATCTTTTGGTTGAAAGAGTGCAAATTTTCTAGCCAATGTTGTATCAAATTGTTCCAGCATATTCAATTCATCTAAAATCCAGAAAGCCCTTCCCATTGTAGACGCAATCAAATTTCCTTCATGAATTTTTAAATCAGTGATGGGTGTAATGGGCAAGCCTAGTTGCAATTGTTGCCATTTAATTCCATCATTAAAGGACACATATAATCCTGTTTCTGTACCTACAAACAAAAGACCTTTTCTTTTTACATCTTCTCTAATACAACGTGTGTAGGCACCATCAGGAATACCCTCACTTATTTTTTTCCAAGTTTTTCCGTAGTCGCTCGTTTTATAAATAGACGCCTTATGGTCATTAAATTTATAGCGTGTAGTTGCGATATAGGCTGTTGCTTTATCGAATGGTGAAACTTCAATACAATTCACTAAGGCTTCCCCTAAATCAGGAGGGGTAATATTGCTCCAACTTAATCCTCCATCTCGGGTAATACTTACCACACCATCATCGCTACCCGTATAGATCACTCCTTTTTCTAAAGGAGATTCTAACACATAAGCAATGGTACAATAGTTTTCACCGCCTGCACCTTCATTCGTATAAGGTGCTCCGCTGATGCCCATTTTGGTGGTATCGTGTTTGGTGAGATCTGGTGATACTGCTTTCCAACTCTTCCCCAAATCAGTTGTTTTAAACAAGACGTTTGCTGCATGATAAAAAGTATTGGGTTCGTGTGCACTATAAATAATAGGCGCATTCCAGTTAAAGCGATACTTCATGTCTTTCGGTTGCAACGCTTGGTATTGAATAGGTGCCACCATCAACATTTTCGACTCCATTGTTTTGCTATCAAACAAGGCAATCGTTCCCTGATAACTACCTCCCATGGAGATTTGTGGATTGTTTGGATCAAGCGCAATGAAGGCACTTTCGCCACCAGCAGAATAAGTCCAGTCGCTTTCATCAATCTGCCATCCCGAAGGATTCCTACTTTTTATTTTCACCGAACTATTGTCTTGTTGTCCTGCATAAATATTATATGGAAAATCATTGTCTACCGTGATGCGATAAAACTGTGCTGTTGGTTGGTTGTTGAGGCTACTCCAGTTTTTACCGTTGTTGAAACTGATGGCCGCACCACCATCATCTGAAATAATCAAATTCTTATTGTTGTTGGGATTGATCCAAAGCTGGTGGTAATCGCCATGCTTACCCCGAATATAGGCCCAAGTTTTTCCACCATCAGTAGATTTGAGCCCCGGTGAATTCAACACATACACCGTATTCTCTTCTTTAGGATCTGCAAAGCATTCTATATAATACCAAGCGCGTTGGGTGAGGCGATGGTCTTTACTAACGCGACTCCAATTCTTACCCGCATCATCACTTACAAATAATCCCCCTGTTTCTTTTTGCGTATCGCTTTCAATAAGTGCATACACTTTATCGCCATTTGCACGCGATACACTGATACTCATTTTACCCATTTCTTTAGGAAGACCTTTTTCCAATTTAGTCCAGGTATCTCCGCCATCCACACTTTTATACAAACCGCTTCCTTTACCGCCACTGCGCATTAGCCAAGGGAGGCGAAGGTGATCCCACATAGCCGCATACAAAATGCGGGGGTTATTCATGTCTATTGATAGGTCGGCACAGCCCGTGTTTTCATCCACATACAAAACCTTGATCCAAGTTTTTCCTCCGTCAATTGTTTTATATACGCCTCTATCTGTAGATGCACCGTGCATGGCTCCTTGAGCAGCTACATATACAATATCTGGATTGGTTGGATGAATGCGAATCCAGGAAACCGAACTTGTTTTATCCAGTCCAATATGTTTCCAAGATTTGCCTGCATTGGTAGATTTATAAATGCCGTCTCCATAGCTACTCATCACGCCACGTGGTGCGTGTTCACCCATACCCACAAATACTACATTTGGGTCGCTTTCTGCAACGGCAACAGCCCCAACAGAGCCCGTTTTAAAATAGTTATCAGAAATATTATTCCAACTCTGCCCTGCGTCTTCTGTTTTCCAAACACCGCCGCCGGTAGTACCCATATAATAGACTAGTTGATTTTGAATAACGCCAGTAGAAGTCACAGACCTTCCTCCACGAAAAGGTCCAATGGAACGGAAGTGTGTGTTCTTAAAAAAACTATCTAGTTTAGGGATTTCCGCAACAACCGAAGCAGGTGCTTTTTTGTTTTCGTTTTTTTTCTGTGAGAACACATTTGTACATACGAACAAAGAAATGATTGCAATAAATAATTTCATAACAGTTTTTTAGCTATCAACAAGATACTATCAAACGGTTACAAAATCTAAAAAATGGTAACAACTATTGTTTTTCAAAATATCTTTGCATTCGTTTATACTAATTTTTTTGTTGCTTCCCTATTATGTTCGATATTGGGCATACCAAAACTAATTTCATGAGAAAAAAATTGTTGTCAATCCTTGCTATTGCATTGGGACTTATTCTGCACGCGCAGCAAGTAGATCTGAACAAACTTTACAAAACAATGAAACCCAGAAATATTGGGCCTGCGGGAATGAGTGGTCGTGTTACCGCAATAGATGCTGTGTATTCCAATCCAACTACCATTTATTTAGGTACGGCTAGTGGTGGTGTTTGGAAGACAGAAAACGGCGGTGCTTCATGGACGCCCATTTTTGATGAGCAGCCCATTTTAAATATTGGAAGTATTGCCATCACTCAATCAAACCCAAGTGTAGTGTGGGCTGGAACGGGCGAAGGCAATCCGCGTAACTCGGTGAGTTTAGGCGAAGGCATGTATAAAAGCTTGGATGGCGGTAAGACATGGAAGTGCATGGGTTTACAGAAAACACGCAATATTCATCGGATAATTATTGACCCCAACAATCCAGATATTGTTTATGCTGGTGTAATGGGAAATCCTTTTGCTGAACATGCCGAAAGAGGCGTGTATAAAACTATAGATGGTGGAGATACTTGGAAATTGATTTTGCATACCAATGATACCAGTGGTGTGGGCGATATGGTGATGGATCCTGCAAATCCCAACAAAATATTTGTAAACATGTATCAACACAAACGCACGCCTTGGAGTTTAAAAGGTGGTGGTGCTGGTAGCGGTTTATATGTGACTTATGATGGCGGAAAGAATTTTAAAAAACTGGGTAAAGAAGAAGGCCTGCCTGCAGGAGTTTTTGGTAGAATTGGAATAAGTATTAGTAGGTCTGATCCCAATCGTGTGTATGCCATGGTAGAAGCCACTAAGAATGGTTTGTATAAATCTGATGATGGTGGTTTGAAATGGGAACTAGTGAATAGTGAAGCTGCAGTAGTTACCAATCGTGCTTTTTATTTTCAAGACATTTCGGTTGATCCACAAAATGAAAATAGGCTGTATAATATCAACCAAATGGTTTCTGTAAGTGATGATGCGGGAAAGACCTTTAAATCGGTGATACCCTATAGTGGCATTCACCCAGATCACCATGCATGGTGGATTCATCCCTTCGATGCTAATTTTATCATTGATGGAAATGATGGTGGCATTGGCATCTCGCGCGACCGTGGCAAGACTTGGTTATTTGATGAGAAACTACCATTGGGGCAGTTTTATCATATCAATGTGGACAATCAAATTCCTTATAATGTGATGGGTGGACTCCAAGACAACGGCAGTTGGAGCGGTCCTGCTTATGTTTGGATGCAGAGTGGCATACGTAATGCATTTTGGCATGGATTGAGTGGTGGAGATGGTTTTGATGTAATGCCTGATCAAGAAGACAATAATTGGGTCTATACCATGAGTCAGGGTGGAAGTTTGAGTAGGTACAATAAAGTAACGGGAGAGGACTGGAGCATTCGTCCACCTAGACCCACTATCAAAACGCGTCAACGATTCAATTGGAATGCGGCAATTGCTCAGGATCCATTCGATAAAAAAACCATTTATTATGGCAGTCAGTTTTTAAATAAGAGTACGGATAAAGGCGCGTCATGGTTACAGATCTCGCCCGACTTATCTACTAATGATAGTGCAAAAATTGATCAAAGTGCCAATGGTGGAATCTCTATTGATATTACCGGTGCCGAGAATTTTTGTACCATCATGTGTATTGAACCGTCGGCAAAAGAAAAAGATATTATCTGGGTTGGAACAGATGATGGAAATGTACAATTGACAAAGGATGGCGGTAAAACTTGGACTAATTTTGCCGGAAAAATTCCTGGATTTCCAGCAGGTGCTTGGATACCACAAATTCGTGCATCAAGGCATAATGCAGCTGAAGCAATGGTTGTAGTGAATGATTATAGAAGGGGTGATATGAAACCGTATCTTTTCCGCACTACCGATTTTGGAAAAACTTGGACAAGAATGGTTGATGAGAAAAAAGTAACGGGTTATGTGTTAACGGTGTTACAAGATCCAACAGAACCGAATTTAATTTTTGTAGGAACAGAACAGGGCTTATGGATTAGTTTGGACAATGGGGTTAGCTACCAACAATTTAAAAATGGTTATCCATCTGTTTCCACCTACGATTTTGCCATTCAAGAAAGAGAAGCAGATTTGGTGATAGCTACTTTTGGAAGGGCAATATGGATCTTAGATGATATACGTCCATTGAGAAAATTAGCCGCCAATAAGGGTCAACTCTTTACCAATAAACTAACTGCATTTGCTGCACCCGATGCCTATCAAGCAAAAATTAAAAATGCCATGGGTATCGAATACAGTACATATGGAACCTATGAAGGGGAAAATAAAAGAAGGGGTGCTGCATTGAGCTTTTTTGTTAAAAAGACAGCAGCAGACACGGGCAAAAATAAATTTCCTGATACGGCCATGGTACGCATTTTTGACGCGAACAATACACAGGTACGTCAATTAAGAACCAAAGCAGATACGGGGTTCAACCGTTTTTATTGGGGAATGGAAGGTAAGGGGATACGTGCAGCCGGTGGCGGTGGCAGAGGTGGCGGCGGCGGCGATCGCAGAGGAGGTGGTGGTGAAGCAGGTAATGAACCAGGTGGATTGCCCGTAGATCCAGGAGTGTATAAAGTGGTGTTGAGTTTAGGAAGGGAGATTAGTGATAGTATGATGGTAACGGTAAACGATGATCCAAATGCACCAACTCCTAAAGAAGTAAGAGATGCACTACGCAAATTCAGTGCAAGAGTGGACAAGAGTTCATTGCGATTGGTGGACCTAAATGAACGACTTACTGAAGCAGAGAATGTAATGAAAATGGTGGAAGCCAATTATTCTGGTATGAATGCAAAGCAATCAGATACATTGAAAAAAGTAGCTAAAGCCATGCAAGACAGTATTAAATCTATTCGGGAGCAGTTAAGTGGTAAGCTACAAGAAAAACAAGGCTATGGAAATATTCCGCAAGTGACAGTGAATAGTATATTACAAGAAGCGCGCGGAACGGCTATGGGCAAGAGTAGTATTCCTGGAGCTCAGGAAGAACGCATGATAATGGATGCAGAGAAAATGGTGGACCTTCTTGTAAAACGTACCAATGCATTTTTTGAAGGAGCATGGAAGGGATATCGTTCATTGGCAGAAGCTTCGCCAGTGAAATTGTTTAAAGACTATAAGACTATTGAATAAAAATAAGTCATAAGTCATAAGTCAAAAGTCAAAAGTCAAAAAGGAAGAGTAAAAAGAAAAAAATAAAGGAAAAAGAAAAAATTGTGCAGCTTGGAAGAGTTGCACAATTTTTTTTGGTTGTATTTATGTAATATCAGTTGGCTGTGAAAACACAGGGTCTTTTTTATTGGTAAGAATCAATCTAAGCGATGTGTCTTTAGTGATATATGCCCAAGCCCAATTGATAAAAATGAGCAACTTATTTTTCACACTCAGAATTAACATCAAATGAAGAAACATCCAAACTAACCAAGCAAAATATCCTTTAAATTGAATAAAGGGAAAGTCCACTACCGCTTTGTTTCTACCAATAGTTGCCATGGAACCAAGATCCCTATATTCAAAATCAATGGTGGACTTGTTGTTTTGTATATGCGTTAGATTTTTGGCAAGTAATTTTGATTGGTTAATGGCAACATTAGCCAATTGTGGATGAGCTTTAGGGTATTTTGGGGTTGCCATAAATGCCATGTCACCTAATGCATATATATTTTCGGTTTCCTTTATTAAATTTGTTCTGTCAACTATTAAGCGATTGTTTGCAGCATAACTGGTTTCAGGGAATCCTTCTATTTTATTGCCAATTACCCCTGCAGCCCAAATCACCGTTTTTGTTGGAATGATTTCGCCCGAACTCAATGTTAAAAGTTTACCATCATAATTTTTTACAAAAGTTTCTGTTTGAATGTGTACCCCCATTTTTAAGAGATATGCTTTTGAAGCGGATTTGGCGGTTTCACTCATATTGTTAAGTGTATTTTTACTTCCTTCAATAAGTAAAATATTGAAAGTGGAAAAATCAATACCCCTATAGTCTTTAGGTAATATGTTTTTTTTGATTTCTGCAAAAGCGCCAGCCAGTTCAACGCCTGTTGGACCTGCACCAACTATAACCAGATTTAACAAACTTTGCTTGTCTTTTTCATCAGCAGAAATAATATTTTCAAAAGTTTGAAGAATATGATTTCTGATAGTAATGGCATCATAAGTTGTTTTTAAGGTTAAGGAAAATTCGCTACATGCATTATTGCCAAAAAAATTTGTCTTACACCCTAACGCTAATACCAAATAATCATATTCAAACGAACCGATACTTGTTTCTATATTATTAAGTGGGCTATTTACCCGTAATAGTTCGGCAAGTCTTATCTGAAGATATTTTTTATTCTTAAAAATATTTCTCAGTGGAAATGAAATATTTGAAGGTTCAATCTGAGAAGTGGCAACCTGATAAAACAAGGGCTGAAACTGGTGATGGTTTATTTTATCAATTAATAGTATATCGAATAGGTCTTCATCCAAATTTCTGACCAGCTGAATACCCGCAAAACCTCCACCTACTACAATAATTCTTTTCTTTTTAGTCATACTAGAATGTTTTGTTTTATTTGATGAATAATTAAACAAGATATTGAATATAAAGGGCTGGGCTTTTTTATATTACTTTTATGGCCCAAAATGTTTAATGATGAGTCAACCAAAATTAAGTCAGTTAGCCGGTACACTAGTGGGTTCTGAAATTGTGAAACTGGGTAATATGATCAGTGAACGCATTCGCGCTGGAGAAAAAATATACAATTTTACGATTGGAGATTTTGATCCTCAAGTTTTTCCTATTCCCAAAGAATTAGAAGAATTAATCATTCAATCATACCAAGAACGTCATACCAATTATCCAGCTGCAGA
>JANOYH010000231.1:0-5887 GCA_031428775.1 Bacteroidota bacterium | reverse complement strand
GGATGCATTTTTAACAACCAATCCAATCCCCATTTAGCCTCATCCAATACATCGGCAATTCCATTTTTACCATCCAGTCCATTTGCTTTTTTTGTATCAGCAAATTGTTTCGGAAAATCTCTATAGGCTGCTAATAAATGGTAAGTAGCATTGGCACTGGTTGCTGAGTATTGCAAATAATCACTGGCGTCATGCCAACCACCACTTACATCAATATGTGTTCCATCAGGAACCGGGGCATACACCGTATAACCATCCTTGGTATGACAGCTGTCTTTTAAAAATGGATTAAATCCACTTCTTTGTTGACGCATATAACGCAAACAAAAATCTGCTGCTCCTTTGTACACCGTATCACTGATAGGGAATTCAGGCGATTGCACCGTTCCTGAACGAAGAAAATATCTGCCTGCTTGCACAAATTTGGAAAAGTCAAAACGAGCAGTATGCACAAATGGACCATAAGCACCAAAATTCTTACTCGCTTGATGTTTATAAACAACTTGCTTTGTTTTTGCATCAACCAACTCAAAGTCTTTGACAATAGCATTGTCTTTGCTACACCAAACTGCCACTTTAATTGCATACCTAGGATATCCCAATTGGTTTATCCTAATCCAAGTATTGAAGGATGCCTGTGCCTGTAAATCAACCGCAAATAGAAGAACACATAAAAAAATAGAAATAAAATTTCTCATTGAATCAATTTAAGCTGCTCATTATACAATCCTATTAATAAACTATGCCCTTTTTCATCAACCCTAATCCCCGCATACTTTGCAGCTTCATACTTTTTATGGTACCCTTCCTGAATAAAAAATGCTTCGGCGCCAATACTCAGTTGAAATTTTGTTCTATTAAATTCAATGGCATATTCAGTTTCTTTTGTAGGAATTGTATTGTCTTGTAACCTTACCGTTTGGATAATTGAATTGGTATCAACTTGCACAATGACCATTCCATGAGCAGGCCAAAGCGCTTTTTTTAAACTGTCCTGCACCTTATATTGTAAGCGCATATAATCACCTTGCATCAAAGACTTTCCATTGCTTTGTATTAATTCTAAAAAAAATAATTTTCCTTCTTTCCCTATTGCTTCTTTTTGAAAGACCGACCAATTAAAATATACAAGCAACACCAAAAGATTAACTATTAATAAGATCCATTTATATTTTTTCATCTGCTAATAAATATTTTTTTGTGAAAAAATATAACAAAATGAATAATACGCCAGTACTTAACAATAGCATTGATTTTACGAATAGACTTACATTCATATCGTAATAAAATTGTGCGATAAAATAAATGGTTGCAACAATGCCAAGGCCAATGCCTGGTCTAAAATTTATTGAGAAACATAACATGATGATTAATATGGCACCTGAAATTGCAGGCGACAAAACAGTAGTTAATAATATTAAGCCGGTGAAAGCAAGAATGAGTCTATTGCTTTTTTGAACATTCATTTTAATCAAAATATGATTTGTCAAATACAAAATCAATCCAATACAAACAACCGATGAAATCCAAATCATTTGAATATTGATTGGGAACAAATTTTTACTTCCAATAAGCGATAAACCCATCAACAAACTAAGGATCATGCCTATTCGAATGGGGTTATAAAGCGTTGTGAGTTGGCGGAATTTAGTGATGAACAAGGCTTCATTCAGTAAAAATAGGACCATCCCCAGAGCGTATATAAGTATATACGCATGAATTAATTGGTCGTATTTGTTTAGGTGTATAAAACTAAGTAAGGATGCACTAAATACCAACATAGAAATCAATATCATGAGATAGTTTTTGGAAAGAAGGAATACGCAAAATGATATCGATATATAATAAACGATGAGTTGGTTTTCACTCTGTTTTAATAAATTACAACCGTAACCAAATAAAAGATATCCAGTTATAAAATAAGCTACACAGAGCGTTTCAAGGAACAATTCTCCAGAATATTTTATTAAAAGAAGGGTCCCAAATATCATCAATACACCAACCACCAGCAACCCAATTCCATTCTTTTGTAATCCAGTCAAGAAAATGAAATTGGATAAAAAGCTGGAAGCCATCAGTGCTCCAATAACTGTCAATATTTTGATCATTAAACTAGACTTCCTTCTAATTATTTTAATCGCTTCCCCCATAAGCTCCTCTTCCTTGCATACAAAGCCTTCCCCTTCTGCAGATTGAATTGCCGATAAAACAGTTTTTATATTGGCTTCACTATTCAACATTCCATTTTTTTTGAGTGTTCATCAAATACTTAATCAGAAAGCCAACACTAATCACTACAAACAAACTATTGCACAAATACATCCATTCATCAAATAGTTTAATTTTTGAAATCAACGTTGCCAATATCACAATCAGGCTCATAGCTATAACTGCTAGATAAATGACTTTTTTTCTTGAGAAGGCTTGTTGCAAACCCAGACTGTACATTACTATAACGGCCATAATTAATGGAACAAAATCATCTTTCACTTTATCGTAAATTCCTATAAAAATACCAATCGTTGATATGCTTGCTGTTAAGAGCAATATAGTATTCAACATAAATGCAGGCATTTGTAATTTTTGGTTTTTAATGGATAAAAACTGCGCAACAATTAGGAAACCGGTATCTACCAAAAACAACAAAAGGAAAACAAATAGTGTTGGCCAATGAAAGGCTAGTTGATTTGCATACAGTATTAAAGACATGTTAACCAAACCAAGCCATAGCATCCAAGTAAGTGAGAAATTGGAAATAAACACCCAAATAGATATGAACAATGTCCATCCCAAAAAGAAATCAAATGCCGTTGCGCCAGTTTGATAGATCTGTCCGAATAAACCAAACAATACTCCCACCAAAACAGCACCACCTGTGAGGATAATTTTTTTGAACAAACCCTTTAAACGGAGAAATAAGGGAACTATAATTGTTGCCATTAATACAGCTTCTGCTAATGCCAATTTTAGGAATCGATGCATCCCTGCCCAATTGTATGCAAAAAAGAAAATCAACCCTGCAGTTGTAAATCCAACAGCCAAACAGATTATGGCTATTCGAAGAAATTTTTTCCATGCAAGCGCATCATGATATACCTGTTCTTCTAATGTTCTAGCAACACCTTCGCTTGACCAATTACTGAGTCTACTGATCAAATGAATATCATTCCTACTAAGCTTCATAGACCTGATTGTATTATCTGTAAGTTACTGCAATCCAAGAATTCTGGCAAGTCATAATCATTATCGGTTACTAGCCCAATTCAATGAAGACAGTTTTCTAATTGTTACTATGAAGATGTTTTTGCTTTATTTTCGTTGCCTAAAACAATTTCAATGAAGCTTGTATCATATATGGCTGATGGCCGCGACCAATTGGCTTTTTTAGCGGAGGGGGTTTTGTACGACTGCGACCTTATGCATCCTGAACTTCCCAACAGCATGAATATGTTCCTGCACTTTTGGGATGATATGTTACCCATCGCCAAACAAGTAGATGCTGCTATCAAATCTGGAAAAATTAGTCCAGATAGAGGCATCCCCATAGAAGGATTAGACTTATTAGCCCCTGTTCCTTTTCCTACATCTTGCAGAGATGGTTATGCCTTTCGACAGCACGTTGCGGCTGCAAGGAGGAATAGGAAGGTGGACATGATTCCAGAATTTGATCAATACCCCATTTTCTATTTCACCAATCACCACAGCATCCAAGGACCGGGGCCCATTTCTTGCATGCCTGACCATTTTGAAAAGTTGGATTTTGAATTAGAAGTAGCGATAGTGGTTTGCAAACCTGGCAGAAATATTACTGCTGAAGAAGCAGACGATTATATTGGCGGCTTGATGATCATGAATGATATGAGTGCCCGTAAATTGCAGATGGAAGAAATGCTGCTAAACCTTGGGCCTGCTAAAGGAAAAGATTTTGCTACCTGCATTGGACCATGCTTAGTTACGCTCGATGAATTAGCAGTTTATGAAATTCCAGCTAAAGAAGGCCATGTGGGCAAGAGTTGGAATTTGCCCATGTCCTGCACCATCAATGGCATTCAAGTGAGCCAAGGTAATGTAGGTGAAATGGACTGGACCTTTGCTGAAATACTAGAACGCTGTGCCTACGGAGTTAATATACATCCGGGAGATATAATAGGTAGTGGCACTGTTGGTACTGGTTGCTTTTTAGAACTCAATGGTACAGGAAAATTGAATAATCCTGATTATCAGGAACAATGGTTGCTGGAAGGCGACTTAATAGAAATGGAAGTAACAGGCTTAGGTAAATTGTCGAATACCATTGTGAAAGAAGAAAGCGATTTTTCCATTTTGGCAAAGAAAAAATAATCATTCCCAGCAATGCGTATAGATTTTAAAGAACTGAATACAATGCAAAAGCAACAATGGCTACAGTCGGCTATTGCGCCTCGTCCCATTTGTTTTGCCAGCACTATGGACAAGCAAGGAAATGTAAATCTGTCGCCCTTTAGTTTTTTTAATTTATTCTCTTCCAATCCACCCATCGTCATATTTTCACCCTCAAGAAGAGGCCGCGACAATACCCTCAAACATACCCTGGAGAATGTGTTGGAAGTACCTGAATGTGTGATCAATATGGTGGATCAAAAGATGGTGCATCAAATGAGTTTAGCCAGTTGTGAGTTCTCAAAAGGAACGGATGAATTTATCAAATCCGGCTTTACAAAAAAGCCAGCCAGTATGGTTCAACCGCCCATGGTTGCAGAATCTAACATCCAATTAGAATGTAAAGTGCTTGAAGTAAAAAGCTTGGGAGAAGAAGGTGGCGCTGGTCAGTTGGTGATAGCTGAAGTGCTTTGTATGCATGTAGCCGATAGCGTAATTGGAATAGATGGAAAAATTGACCAACACCAATTAAACTTAGTTGCTCGCTTAGGCGGCGATTGGTATTGCAAAGTGACTAGTCAGAATATGTTTCAGGTTGAAAAACCGAATACGGCATTGGGAATAGGGTTAGACAATTTACCCGAAGGCATTCGCAATAGTCCCATTTTAACAGGCAACCACCTCGGTCAATTAGCCAACCTTCCAGAACTTCCAGAAGTAAATCCTGCATTTGAGGACGAACAATTAAAAAGCATTGTTCAATATTTTTCTGTTAGTCCCGCCGAAATGGAAAAAGAATTACATCATTATGCCGCAAGTTTATTGAACCAACATAAAGTTGCTGAAGCCTGGCAGGTACTATTGGCCATGGAGGATTTATAAATCGCCCAATTGCGGTCGCAATACAATATCTTCCACAACAGCCTGAGCTGATAATTGCGAAGCAGCATAGACCATTTTAGCAATGTCATCGCATTCCATTATTCTTTTTGGGTCTATATCAAATCCGTCCCAACTGGAACTTAGTGTTGCACCCGGACAAACCGCCGTAACCTTAATACCAAGTGGCTTCAACTCTTCGCGTAAATTTTTACTAAACCCCAATAAGGCATATTTACTAATGCCATAAGAACCACCATTGGGATAGGCATTCAGTGAAGCGATAGAACAGATATTAAAAATCTGACCACACTTTGCAACAATCATGGAAGGCAATAATGCACGGGTAAGATGATAGGCGCTATATAAATTAACAGATAACATTTGATCAAGTGTACCATCTTCTTCATCATGAATACTTCCTGGAATAAATTGTCCAGCGTTGTTGATTAAAATGTCTGGGGTACCAAATTTCAAACACCATTCAGCAAAAGCTTTTGTGGATTCTTTCTTTGACAAATCAGTTGCATGTGCTTTGACACTTGCATCGGGAAACTTTTCCATCAACTCGCCCACCAAGGCATATAGTTCCATTTCATTTCTACTGCAAATCAGTATTTGATGCCCTTGTTTGGCAAATGCAACTGCA
>JANOYH010000230.1:0-6999 GCA_031428775.1 Bacteroidota bacterium | reverse complement strand
CCTCCATCCCAGGCTTTAATTAACATCCCCTTTTTGTCATAAGCCGCCACAAATGGGGTGAATTTTACCCTATAAAAAGTAGGAATTTGGTAATCTGGATCACGGCCCATATACATATTGGGGTATTTCTGTATTTCATATTTGTCATAAATCTCTTTGATGCTTGGCATGGGCTTATAACTAACCCAAACAAAAGTTACTTTGGATAGTTTGCCTATGTTTTTTTTAACTTCTTTGATTTCGTGCATGCAATGCTCACAATCGGTACTAAAATAAACAATCACCGTATACACATTTTTAGGCAGTTGTTCCTTAGTGAGAATAGTATTGTTGATAAGGGTTATCTTGAATGTAGGGATTCGAGGATTTTTTTTATAGGGAATAGTATCGTGTATAAGTTGTGCATGGGCTGTGATAAATCCCACCGCAAATACAGTAGATAAGATG
The DNA here is from genome assembly GCA_031428775.1 of Bacteroidota bacterium. GTDB lineage: Bacteria > Bacteroidota > Bacteroidia > Chitinophagales > Chitinophagaceae > Sediminibacterium. Next base: position 6,552 of record JANOYH010000230.1, on the reverse strand, counting down.
ATTTTTTTAAGAGTAATCATTGCTTATTAATTTTGAATAGATTTTAGTCTTGTTTTGATATATGTTGATTGGCTTCCATCATTCTCAGCTGTTTGGCGTCTTGTAAAAATTCAGAAGCAAAGATGAAATTATTGAGTAACTCATCTTTACTAAAAATGATGTCTTTATTGGTTCCTTCCCATTGTTTCTTACCATTATAGAGGTAAACAATATGATCGCCTATTTCCATCACACTATTCATGTCGTGTGTAATGACAATAGTAGTAATTTTAAATTCATCTGTAATTTCTTTGATTAGTTTATCAATCACCAAAGACGTTTGTGGATCTAAGCCAGAATTGGGTTCGTCACAGAATAAGTATTTTGGATTGAGTACAATAGCCCTTGCAATACCAACCCGTTTTTTCATCCCACCACTGATTTCGGAAGGATAGCGTTTATTTGAGTCTTTAAGGTTTACCCTATCTAACACTTCATTAACCCGCTTTTTTTTCTCCGTCAATGTCCATCTAGTAAACATATCTAAGGGAAACAAAATATTTTGCTCTACGGTCATGGAATCAAACAGGGCTGTTCCTTGAAACAACATCCCAATTTGTTGACGTAATTGTTTGCGGGTATCATTATCCATCGCAAACATGTCTTCTCCGTGATAAAGAATAGAACCCTTGTTGGGTTTAAACAAACCCACCATACATTTTGTCAAAACCGTTTTTCCACTTCCACTGGTGCCAATGATCAGGTTGCACTTACCAGGTTCCATAATGGCACTGATATCATCTAAGATGACCCTATCACCAAACTCTTTTGTTATGTTGCGGATTTCAATCATGTAACTGCAAACTACAAATTTGTTCTATACTGAAACTATTTGGTTTCTTAATAAATCTGAAAAATCGTCTCTTTTCCGAATGAGCGATGGAATTCCAGCAGTAACTAATACCTCTGCTGGTTTGAAACGAGCATTATAATTGCTAGACATTTCAAAACCGTATGCACCTGCATTATAAATTGCCAGAAAATCGCCTTCTCTAATTTCATTTAATTTTCTTGCTGTGCCAAATGTATCCGTTTCGCATATATTTCCTGTTACAGTATAACTATGAATGGCGCCTTCTGGATTACTGATATTGGTTATTTTGTGATAGGAGTCGTACAACATTGGGCGAATCAAATGATTCAAACCTGAATCAATACCGGCAAATTGGGTATGATTCGATTTTTTGAGTACGTTTACTTTGGCCACTAAATAACCGCATTCACTTACCAAATATTTTCCAGGTTCAAACCAGCATTGGAATTTTCTTTGGTGTTTACTTTCTAATTTTTGTTGAAACTGGGCAATTTCTTTACCAAGTTCATCAATATCTGTAATAGGGTCATTGTCTTTGTATGCCACTTTAAATCCACCTCCCATATCCAAAAATTCCAATTCAGGAAAACATGGAACTAGGTCACTAAATACTTCTGCAACCTGCATGAAAACGGACACTTCTTTTATTTCACTGCCCGTATGAATGTGTAATCCACGAATAAACAGTTGGTAGGTAGATACCAACTTTAAAATTTGATCCAATTGATCGATAGGTATGCCAAATTTACTGTTGTCGTGGCCTGTTGATATTTTTAGATTTCCACCAGCCATAATATTCGGACGAAGTCTAATGCCTACAGGATATTTATGTCCATATTGCTTTCCAAATTTCTCCAAATTTGAAAGACTATCGATATTTATATTGATACCCATTTCAACAGCTTCTTGTATCTCACTAAAGTGTATGCCATTACTGGTATACAAAATATTTTCTGGTTTGAAACCAGCGTGAATGGCTAGTTTAACTTCATTGATGGAACTACAATCAATATCGCAACCAATGGCTAAAACGTGTTTTAATACATTGATATTAGTCAATGCTTTACAAGCGTAAAAAAAACGCGTATTGGAAGATTCAAATGCTTTTTGGAGTTGCGTAAATTGGGTAGTTATTTTATCTGCGTTGTACACATAAACAGGCGTACCATAGGTATCGGCGATAGTTACCAATGTATTGGAAAACAATGATTGCATCTTGCGAAGTTAATTGTAAAGCGTTGTGTAGAAAAACATAGAGAATAGTTTATGAATCTTGGCTGATTAAGGCTTTGTTTCAGGGTCAGGTTCTGATGACTCGGTATTATCCGAATCGTCCTGTTTGACTTGCTTATCATCAGTTGGTAAAGATTCTGCTGATGCTGAATTGTCATCCACTGAAGTTGCCTCTTTCTCTGCTGTTTCTTCAGAAATAGATTCTTCAATAATGGATGAATCCACCACATATTCTTCAGGAGCAATTATAAGTTCGCCATCTTCATTTACAGCTACTTCAGAAATATCTGTTTCTTCCCCTAACAAAGTACCGTCTAATGATTCTTTACCAATATTTTCTGCTACAGGTAAATCGGTAAAGTCTTCTGGACGAATCAAGGTCCCTTCCACTAATTGTTCAGCCAATACCTCTCGTATTTTAGGAAGGTCTGCGGCTGTATTGATGCCAAAATAGTCCATGAAGTTTTTAGAAGTTGCATAAATCAAAGGCTTGCCAGGGGCGTGTTCATTGCGTCCACTGATTAGGATGAGTTCTTTTTCCAATAATTTTTGAATACTATAATCTGTATTAACGCCTCTAATGGCTTCAATCTCACCTTTTGTAATGGGTTGTTTGTAAGCAATGATGGCCAGTGTTTCCAATGCAGCATTGGATAGTCTTTTTAAGAATTTATCTCCATTGAGTTGGGCAATGGTTTTGTAGTAGTCTTTATTTGTTAAAAACTGCCAACCACCACCACTTTCTTTTACTTCAAATGGATAGAATTCTGAATCGTATTTTTCTTTGATGCCTTGTAGCGCGCTTTCTATCTGATCAGTCATGATACGTTCTTCCAAAAAGCCAAAAGTATTGTTGATGAGCTCAACGATGTCCAAGGAAGTGAGTGGTTTATCACTTGCAAAAATCAATACTTCAATATGCGGTATGATGGTGCTAATTTCCAAGGTATGCGTTTCAGTATTGTTAGTAATGGGTTTCTATCAATCAAACAATTATCCTTCCAATGCAGCAGCGCCACTTACAATCTCTGTAAGCTCAGTTGTAATGGCAGCTTGACGCGCACGGTTGTAACTGAGTTTGAGTGATTTCAATAATTCGTTGGCATTTTCGCTTGCTTTATCCATAGCAGTCATACGAGCACCATGTTCGCTTGCATTACCATCTAGTACTGCTTTATATAATTGTGTGTTCAAAATTTTCGGCATCAATTCTTCTATCAAAACTTCCACAGCTGGCTCAAATAAGAAGTCGGCATTCTTAGCTCCCGTCTTCTTTGCAACTTTAGGAATAGGAAGAAATGGTTCTGCAATAAAGGCTTGAGTAGCGGCATTTTTAAATTCGCTATAGATGATTTCTATTGCATCAAACTCCTTCTTTTCAAAAGCCAACATTGCAGCTTGTGCAGCTGCTTGTACATTTTCGAATTTCAAACTTAGAAATAGGTCCTTATATGTATCATTAGTATTAAATCCAGATTTGGTCAAAGCTTCATAACCTTTCTTACCAATATTCCAAATGGCTACATTGCCTTTTTTTGCTTGAGCAGCATATTTTTCTGCAATTGTTGCTTTGGCAAGTTTAATGATATTGGCATTATAACCTCCACAAAGTCCACGATCGCTGGTTACTACTATCAACAAAACCTTTTCAACTACACGTACTTCTGCCAATTTTAAAGTAAGACCACCGTCTAAACTGCTCACAATATTACTCAGCATTTCTTGCAACTTTTTAGCATATGGACGCATTTGTGTGATGCTATCTTGTGCCCTTCGCAATTTTGCAGCACTTACCATTTTCATGGCTTTCGTAATCTGCTGGGTGCTTTGTACACTTTTAATCCGGTTACGTACCTCTTTTAATTGACCTGCCATATAGTAAGATTCTATTGTTGATTTTCAAAAAAGGTTCAAGAACCTGTTTCGGGATGCAAAAGTAGCAGAAACGGCCTGAAATTCCATCCTTTTGGGTAAAAAATCTATCATAAGGGCACCACTAGTCCCACGCCCGTAGATGTTGTGGTCAGTTGCAAGTTGCCTAAATACTGGTTCAGCAGCTTCCCATTCTGCTGATGTTGTACGTATTGTATGATATCGAACACCAATAGAAATGCGCCTTGTAAGATCAAACTACCCCCATAACCTTTAGATTGGTCGTCATTTGTATGATTGCCTTTCTCTTGAAGATATAGTCCAGTGGTTATATAAGCAACATCAAGTCCGGTATTTAACATCAAAAAAGAACTGATCTTATGTTGTTCCTTTACGTTATCGGCCAATGAATAGTGCATTTTCCTTTGTTGGTGTACCCTATACAATCCATAACCAGCAAAAGCTAAGTTTGCCATATTGAAATAGGAATTCATTTTATGGAAATAATGCTTAGATCCATAGATATTTCCAGCAGAGATGCTTCCTTGGATGATATTGGCGGCAGACCAAGCCAATAATATTGTAGCATTTGTCTGGTTGAGTTCATTTCTTCTATTAATGACGGAATCAGGGAGGAAAAAATTAGTTTTTGTCAACTCCAGATTTTTGGTCGTATCCTTCACAATAGTTTGTGCAGATGCGAAAGTATAGCACAAACAAATAAATACAATGATACTAGTTCGTTTCATTGCTGTAAAAATACCGCAGTAGGTTTATTGAATAAACGTAGGCTACTGAATTTTACAAAACATTAGTGTTTTCTCCTACTAGGCCTAAAATCTTTACCTTTGTTGTCCTTTTGGAAAAAAGCAGGCTGACAATTTGACGAAATCATGTGGATAGCACCCTTTTTGACTAGGTAAATAACATTCATAATATAATCGAATTAACTAATAGTAATATATGCTGAAATTCATTTCTAAATTATTTGGAGGTAATAAGAGTGAGAAAGATGTGCAGTTGTTAATGCCCATCGTTCAAAAAGTGAACGTTTTTTTCCAAGAATATCAATCCCTTTCTAATGACTTGCTTCGTAATAAAACCAACGAATTCAAGGATCGCATTAAAAAACACCTTGAGGAAATTGATGGAATTATTGCTGGGAAACAAACAGAAGCTGAAGCTTTGCCCATTACCGATATCCATGGTAGAGACAGCATTTATCAAGACGTTGACAAGCTGAAAAAAGAACGCAATAAAAAAATTGAAGAAGCACTTGCTGTCATTCAGCCAGAAGCATTTGCGGTGGTGAAAGAAACGGCTCGTCGCTTTAAAGAAAATACTACGCTTGTTAGTTCCGCTACAGAGCTGGATCGCAACCTGAGCGTGAAGAAAGACTATGTAAAAATTAATGGAGATCAGTCGGTTTTCAGTAACAGCTGGACAGCCGGTGGAGGTCAAGTTACTTGGAACATGGTACACTACGATGTGCAGTTGATAGGTGGTAGTGTATTGCATTCTGGAAAGATTGCAGAAATGGCAACGGGTGAAGGAAAAACCTTGGTATCTACATTGCCGGCATACTTAAATGCACTTGCAGGAGAAGGGGTACATATTGTAACGGTGAATGATTATTTGGCTAGAAGGGATAGTGAATGGAATGGAACCATTTTTGAATGGTTGGGTATTTCAGTTGATTGTATCGACAAACATGAACCCAATAGTGAAGCTAGAAGAAATGCTTATATGGCCGATATCACTTATGGTACCAATAACGAATTTGGCTTTGATTACCTACGCGATAATATGGTACATACACCAGAAGAAATGGTGCAACGCAAACACCACTATGCCATGGTGGATGAAGTGGATTCTGTGTTGATTGATGATGCGCGTACACCATTGATTATATCTGGTCCAATTGGACATAATACCAACGAACAACAATTCTTTGAACTGAAGCCTAGGATAGAAAAAATTGTAGACGCTCAAAAAAGAGCCACCAATCAATTCCTAAATGAAGCAAAGAAAAAAATTGCTGACGGGAATGATGATCCAAAGGACGGTGGACTAGCCCTATTCCGTGCCCACCGAGGATTACCGAAGAACAATGCATTGATTAAATACTTGAGTGAACCTGGTATTCGAGTGAAATTGCAAAAGGCTGAAAATTTTTATTTGGCCGATCAAAGTAGAGAAATGCCTACTGCTGATGCTGAATTATATTTTTATATTGATGAAAAAAATAACTCTGTTGAACTCACCGATAAGGGAATTCAATTGATCACTAAATCTGGAGAAGATCCTACCTTCTTTATCTTGCCGGATATCAGCATTTCTTTGGCTAGTGTAGAAAAACAAGTGGAGCTGAACGATGAAGAAAAGCTACGCAACAAAGAAGCTATCATTAATGACTATTCTGTAAAAGCAGATCGTATTCATACCGTACAACAATTGTTAAAAGCATATACGCTTTTTGATAAGGATGTAGAGTATGTGGTAATGGATGAATCAGTGAAAATTGTAGATGAGCAAACAGGACGTATACTAGATGGTAGAAGATATTCTGATGGATTGCACCAAGCCATTGAAGC
>JANOYH010000229.1:0-18954 GCA_031428775.1 Bacteroidota bacterium | reverse complement strand
CACTATGATTGTATTTTATTATGACTCTGCAAAAAAAATAAACGAACAATTGGCCATAGCAAGGTATAATGTGGGTGAACAAATTAAAGCTGCATGGGATATGAAACAATTCCCTGACCAATGGGATGCACTTATTGATTTGATCACTAAGCGAAATCCTAAAAAGATAGGTCTCAATTATTCAACCGATTTTGCCCATGCTGATGGCATGAGTTCCACAGAACATGCCATTTTCTTGCAAAAACTACCAAAGATTTATCAAACAAAAGTGGTGAGTGCTGAAAAATTAGGCGTAGCATGGTTGGAAACCAGAACTGAAAGGGAAATGCAATTGTATCCACAATTAATTCAAATCACCCATCAAATAATTGCAGAAGGATTTTCAGAGAAAACAATCATGCCTGGCGTTACAACAACAGACGATTTGGTATGGTGGTTTCGTCAGCGAATTCGTAATTTAGGATTAGACACTTGGTTTCATACTTCAGTGGCTATTCAGAGAAATGATCCAGAAAATTTTGAACATTTAAGGGCATTTTCTAACCGTCCTAAAGAAGAAGTGATACTGGCGGGCGACTTATTACACGTTGACATTGGCATTAGTTATCTTAGGCTCAATACAGATATTCAAGAACATGCCTATGTGCTTCAACCTGGCGAAACTGCGGCTCCCATTGAATTACAAAAAGCATTCACTAAAGCCAATCGCTTACAAGACATACTTACTTCAGCGTATATCATTGGCAGAACAGGAAATCAAATCCTGAAAACAGCGCTTGACCAAGCAAAAAAAGAAGGCATTGAAGCAAGCATCTATACGCACCCAATTGGCTATCATGGTCACGCGGCAGGCCCCACTGTTGGACTATGGGATCAACAAAACGGTGTTCCTGGAAGTGGTGATTTCCCTTTACATTATAATACAGCATACAGCATTGAATTGAATGCGTCTACTGAAATTACTGCATGGAAAAAAAGTATCAGAATTATGTTAGAAGAAGATGGATTTTTTTCTGAAAAAGGATTCCGATTTATTGGTGGAAGGCAAAAGGAATTGTTACTAGTACCGCGACAAACAACTACTCTAGTAAACTAAAATGGACAATAGTATATTTAACCAAGATTTTTGGAACAATAGATATAAAACAGGCAATACAGGTTGGAATATTGGTTATGTGTCAACACCATTAAAAGATTATTTCGATCAATTAAATGATCGTACAATTTCCATTTTAATTCCAGGCGGAGGTAATGGACATGAAGCAGCTTATTTGTTGTCATTGGGTTTTACCAATATTACTATTGTTGATATTGCACCATTGGCCATTCAACAACTTAGCGAAAGGTTTGGCAATTTTGTAGGAAAAGAGATTCAGTTAATTTGTACAGATTTCTTTGCTCTTGAAGGAAAGTTTACATTAATAGTAGAACAAACTTTCTTTTGTGCATTAGACCCTAAGCTTCGCCCAGACTATGTAAAAAAAATGGGATCCTTACTAGAAAAAGAAGGGAAATTGGTAGGGCTTTTATTTAATACGCAATTTGAGTCAAGTCCCCCATTTGGAGGAAGTCTGGATGAATATATCCCCTTATTTTCTACTAGTTTCCTGGTAAAAAAATTGGAACCTTGCTTCAATTCAATTCCACAACGAAACCATTCCGAATTGTTTTTGCAGGCTATATTGGTTCCTGCTGACTAAGACAGTGAAAGCTACCTAGTCCCCATATAATATCCGTAGAATCAATTCCAACTGTTTCTCTATTTGGAAAACAACTTGAGATGATTTGCAAAGCCTGATCGTCTTTTTTGCATCGGAACGTTGGAACAATTACGTGCTTATTGCTTATATAGAAATTAGCGTAAGAAGCAGGAAGGCGCTGGTCTTCGTAGATGACTTCATCAGGCATAGGTAGTTCAACTATATTTAGTTGCTTACCATTCAATAAGCGCATAGCTTTTAATTGTTTTAAATTATTTTGCAATAATTCGTAGTTCTCGTCTTGTTGATTGCTTTCTATGATGGTAATAACTGTGTCTTCATTCACAAAACGAACGGTGTCATCAATATGACCATCTGTGTCATCGCCAATAATACCATCTTCAACCCACAAAACTTGTTTCACACCATAATAATCGCTAAGGCATTTTTCAATCTGAGATTGATTCAAATGTGGATTACGGTTTTCATTTAATAAACAACAAGTAGAAGTAATTAAAGTACCATTTCCATTAAAATCAACAGAACCTCCTTCCATCACAATACCTGGATTAAATACGGGTATCCCAAAATGATTTCCAATTAAGGTAGGAATCACATCATCCAAATCATAAGGAGGATATTTATTTCCCCAGGCATTATAATTCCAATCCACAATTACTTTTCTTGATTGGGCATTTTCATTGATTAGGAAAGCGGGGCCATGGTCTCTGCACCATGCATCATTTGTTGGATGCATAAAAAATTCAACCTTTGATAAATCAACTAGTGCTTCTTCCAAATGCCTGATAGCAAACACTTTCATGGCTTCATTGGCCACGTTAATGCGCACCAGTTCACCATGAGTTAAATATTTGATGAATTGACAATAATTAGGGTAGATAGCATCAATCTTTCCTGGCCAACTCGCTTCTTTGTGGGGCCAGCTCAACCAGGTTGCTAAATGTGGTGCAAATTCGGCCGGAAATTGATAACCCAATGATGCAGGTAATATGCCTGTAGTATCTTTTAACAACATGTTATAAAATGATAAATGAACAAATGAAATCAGGAAGTCTCAGGTGAATAGAAAACAAAGCATCAAGAAAAATTGCTAATCTTCGTCGATATACCTTTTTGTAATAGGCTGATAAGAATCAATTCTTCTATCGCGCATAAAAGGCCAGTGAGTTCTATATCGGTCCGTTTCTTTGGTATCGATAGCAACAATCGCTATTTCTTCTTCTTCGTGTGATGCCTTATATAGTAGCGACCCAAATGGATTACTAACAAAAGAACCACCCCAGAATTTCATAGCACCCTCTTGTTCAAAGCCTACTCTATTAACACTCACTACATGAACACCATTAGCAATAGCATGACTGCGTTGCATAGTTTGCCAAGCATTGTATTGTTCTGTATTAGTTGATTCTTCTTGTTGTGTTGACCAACCAATGGCAGTTGGATAAAACAAGATCTCAGCCCCCATTAAAGCGGTGATTCTTGCAGCTTCTGGATACCATTGATCCCAACAAATCAATACGCCAAGGGTTGCATATTTTGTTTTGAACACTTTGTAGCCTAAGTCGCCCGGTGTAAAATAAAATTTTTCATAAAAAGCAGGATCATCTGGTATATGCATTTTACGATATTTCCCCAAATAGCTTCCATCTGCATCTAATACTGCAGTTGTATTATGGTATAGGCCTTGTGCTCTTTTTTCAAATAATGACGCTATAATGACCACGTTCAATTCTGCGGCCAAACTACTAAGGGTATGAGTAGTTGGTCCAGGTATGCTTTCTGCCAAAAGGAAGTTTTCATAGGCTTCCACGTCACAGAAATATAGTGATGTAAAAAGTTCTTGCAAACAAATGATTTGTGCCCCTTTAGCAGCAGCTTCTCTTATTTTTTCAATAGACTTCTGCAGATTGGCTTCTTTTGAAGCAGAGCAGCTCATTTGAATTAAACCGACAGATACATTCGACATATCTAAATTATTAGAATGGTAAGTTAATTAAGAATTTTTTGTAAAATATAGGTGTAAGAGAAATGGTAAGAACTATTTAATGTGATTGATTTAAGTAGTGTGTTGTATAATACTATTGAAACTGTTTATTCCAATGATTTTCTCAGTGATATAACCTTCGGCATATTCTACGCCAATACGCTTACCCAGCATCATTGCCCTTGCCTTGATTGAATCAATAAATTGCGGCGAAGAAATATAGGTTTGAGGTTCATTCAGATTAGGATTATAAAACTGTGTCTTATACGCAAGAACGGATTCTATTTTTTTGTCCATGTATGTAGATATGTCAATAACAAAACTTGGCTGCAGAAAGCGATCTTGGATATAATGAAATACGTATTTCGGACGCCAGGCTTCTTGCAAAACTCCATCTATTGAAGTTTCAATTTTTCTTAACCCAGATAAGAATGCTGCATCAGCTACTAATTTTGAACTACGTCCATGATCTGGGTGTCTATCTTCTGGTGCATTAGCCAGAATAATCTCTGGCCGAAATTTTCTAATGGCATTAATTAAGATTCTTTGATGGGCTTCATCGTTTTGAAAAAAGCCATCCGCCATTCCAAGATTTTCTCTAACGGAAATTTTTAAAATATCCGCTGCATTTCTAGCCTCTATTTTACGCGTATCAGCATTGCCCCTAGTACCCAGCTCTCCCCTAGTAAGGTCAATGATTCCAACTTGTTTACCTTCTGATAAGGCAGCTAATAAGGTACCTGCACAACCCAATTCCACATCATCAGGATGAACACCAATTGCTAGTATATCCAATTTCATGCTTCAATTTTTAAAGTCCAAAGTTACTAGAGCTATCCCAATAAAAATCCCGTACCAAATGTAATTGGTACGGGATTTGAATATTTTTCAAAAAGATTAGTCTTTTTTCGCGTAACGCTTTTTGAATTTGTCGATACGACCTGCTGTATCAACCAACATATTTTTACCAGTATAAAAAGGGTGAGAGGTATTTGAAATCTCCAATTTGATTACTGGATATTCTTTTCCGTCTTCCCAAAGAATGGTTTCTTTTGAATTAGCAGTTGATTTGCTTAAAAATGAATCTCCGTTACTCATGTCTTTAAACACAACAAAACGGTAATTTTCTGGATGGATACCTTGCTTCATGATTATTGATTTAGGTAGTACGGATTTTGCCGTACTGTTATTTTTTAGGACTGCAAAGTTAAGAATTAAGCAGCTTAACTCCAAATGAATATTGAAAATCCGATCAAAAAGTGCCTAAAATGCGCCTTTTAGCTTTTCATATTGATAAATTGAAGCGGTAAACCTAGGTTTGAGTTCCTGCATAATGCGATTACGTCTTGCAAATCGTCGATCTTTTTGGCGGTAACCCGGATGATATCATCCATGATGGCTGCTTGAACTTTTAAGTCACTATCCTTGATAATTTTCACTATTTTTTTGGCATCGTCTTGTTTTAACCCATTTCTCACTGGAACATCTTTTTTCATGGTCTTACCACTTGGATAAGCGTCTTTTTCAAAATCGAAGGCACTCGCTTCAATTCCCTGTTTCATAGCCCTACTGATGATTACATCAATCACCTGTTTCATTTTCATATCACTTTCTACCTCAAGCTTTAAAAGGAAATCTTTTTTATTCAAGTCTATCTCAACAGGTGAGTTTTTGAAATCAAAACGGGTACTGATTTCCTTTTTAACGGTATTAATTGCGTTATCAAGGATTTGGATGTCCACTTTACTAGAAATGTCAAATGAAGGCATGATAAAATTTTTACAAAGATAAAAACATTAGGAAGCCAAAGATTTTTTAGTCCACTTTGGAGCAATAAAAAATAAAGTTAGTCCCCCTAAAAATAACAATATTGAAATAATTTGCGCTTGTGTTGGTTGAAGAGGCAATGTTTCATACTTGGTATTTACACGAATACTTTCTATCGCAAAACGCTCTATTCCATTGAACATCAAATAAATAGCGAATAATTGCCCGGGCACTTTTAACTTTTTTCTGAGCGACCATAAAATAAAAAACACCGTTAAACAAATGATTACCTCATATAAAGCAGTGGGATAAACCGGCAGCGGCAATTGATTGCAATAGGGACCAACACAACCAGGAATGGGTACCCCCTCTCCAACTACATTATGAGGGTATTGATAAGACCAAATCCAGTCTGGCATCCAAGATATTGGATTGGGTTTGAGATTGACAATTCCCCAATCGCCATCACCACTAATTTGACAACCAATTCTACCGATCCCATACCCTAGCATGAGTATGGGTGCAAAAGCATCAATTAAATGAATGATGGGCAATTTAAAACGTCTAGCATATAAAATAATAGCAGTGCCTGCACAGATTAGTCCACCATAAAAAGTTAATCCACTAAAGGATAATAAAGCTCCAATGGGGTCTTTAATGAAGTCGCCCCAATTTTCCAGATTATGAAAAATCTTTGCACCCAAAAAACCAAATGCGGCGGCATAGATTACTAAGTCGCCTACCCTATCATGTGGCCAAATTCGAATGACTCTTTCTTCGGGCTTGTCTAATTTTTGTTTATTCTTTTCGTACCATTTCAAACCGCCAAAAATCAATCCTACTAATAGTCCTAGCCAAAGGTTACCACGAGTAGACAAGATAAATGATTGTGGATCATTGAGTGCGTCATCAATTGTAAATGCCCCTATGATTTTATATCCAAATACAAAACCTAATAAAAAATTAATAAAAATATCCATCAATGATGCAGGAGCACCGATAACAATTTTTTCTTCTGTATAAGTAAATAATCCTTGCTGCTGCTTTCGCCTCAATTCAAGGGTTAACACCCAAGCACTCACAATAAAACAGAGTGCAACAAAAAAGCCAAATGAATTGATAAGTTTTAAACCTGATAATTCAATTCCAAAAAGATCCTTAAAAAAGTAATAGAGATTTGGGTACATGAAAAGCTACTTGATTTCGTGAATTCATAAGACTAAAAACGTTCACAATGTTAGTCAGAAATTTCGATAAATATTACAGTGCAAAAAGCTAGAAACAGTAAGGCCCCACTTTCGTGAGGCCCATACTTACTAACCCATCTATTGGCAAATTTAATAAAAAACTTAATTACAATGCTCGTTAAATACAGAAATAAGATGCTGAGCAATAACTTGGGCTGGTCTTCCTTCAATTTGATGACGCTCAACCATGCTCACCAATTGCCCGTCTTTAAACAAAGCAATTGCAGGGGAAGATGGAGGATAAGGCAATAAATGCTTACGAACTTGGTTAATGGCTTCCACGTCAAAACCCGCAAAACTGGTAGCTAAACGGTCTGGACGGTTGGTTGCATTTTTCACAGCCATAATCACACCAGGCCTGCAAGTACCTGCAGCACAACCACATACACTATTAATTACCACCAATGTGGTACCTTCCAATCCAAGTACGGAATCTACTTCCTGTGAAGTTAATAACTCATCAAAACCACTATCTGTCAATTCTGCTTTCATGGGTAATACTATCTCTGCTGGATACATAATTTGATTTATTTAATGTTGGAATGCAAAATTAGCATAAATCTGACTTATCAAATTTTATATCTAACGCCATTATGGCATTCAATAAAATATTAACATGACATTTAGTCCGACTGCTTACTATTAATTCGACAAAATGCCACAAATTAATGTTGAAATATGAAATGGTACATCCTTTGAAAGAATGTTTTTACAAATAATTCATAAAATCACCTAAAAATTCAACAACTATGACACATTTTAAACAACACCCAGCACAGATCAACCACATTTTGAATGAATGGCTACAAGCTTTCCCTGCTTCATGGGGTAAAGATAATCCAACAAGTGCTCTATTACCTCCCGTAAATATCCATGAAACGGCAGACGGCTATCATTTAGAATTAAGTGTTCCAGGAAGAAATAAGGAGGATTTTAAAGTAAAGCTCGACAAAAACCTTTTGACAATCTCTTTTGATAAAAAAGAAACGGAAGAGGATAAATCCTTCAAAACTATTCGTAGGGAGTATTCGCACAAAAGTTTCACACGAAGTTTTACCCTTGACGAACAAATTAATGCCGAAGCAATTCAAGCCAAATATGAACAAGGTATTTTGAAACTTTTTCTACCTAAAGTGGAGAAAGTCATCATCACTCCAAAAGAAATCACCATTTTATAAGCAATCCTAATTACATCATTTCGAAGATTTTATCATTTTTATATTTGGTTAAAAATTAGTATAGTTGGTTTTGGTTAAGCCCTAGGTTTCTACCCAGGGCTTTTTTTTGCTTCCATTGTAATATTTCTAGTTAAAATGCTACCAATTTAATCAACCTAGGCTCCCTAATATGCGTAAGTATTTATTTTTTGTTTTTTTAAATATTGGCATTTGTGGACAGTCGCAATCACCAATAGCCAGTTCCTTACTTTGGAAAATAAGTGGTAATGGTCTGACTACGCCTTCTTATATTTTCGGCACTTTCCATCTCATGTGTAAAGAACAGTTTCAAATCAGCCAAATTCTTGAAGAAAAGCTTTTTGCCACAAAGCAGTTTTATGGCGAGTTGGACATGGACGATCCTCAATTGCAATCAAAAATGAAGGAAGAAATGATGATGAAAGACAAAACACTTTCATCATACCTGTCAGCAGAAGAATACACCACTTTAAAATCAGGATTTCAAAAGATCACTGGCATGGATATTAGTAAATTCGATCAATACAAACCATTTTTCAGTCTCAGTTTTCTACTTTTGAAAACAGTGACCTGTCCCATTGTAATACAACCAGAAACTGAACTTGTACAATTGGCTAAGAAAAGGGAGATGGAGGTACTCGGACTAGAAACAATAGAAGAGCAAATTTCCGCGATCAATATGGAACCCATAGATTCTCAGATTGTAGCCATACAAAAAATGGTATCCAATTTTGATAGTTCAAAAAATGTAATGAAAGAAATGACAGCAGTTTATTTAAAGAATGATGCTGAAGCGCTCTATTTATATATAAAAGCGCACAATACCAATGACAATTTTGAGACGGCTTTATTGATTAATCGGAATCAAAAATGGGTTCCAAAAATGAAAACGATAATGACAAACAATGCTAGCTTTTTTGCGGTTGGGGCAGGACATTTAGGAGGCAAGAATGGTGTGTTGGCATTATTACGAACGGAAGGATATGTAGTTGAACCAGTAAAGTACTAATTTACTTACATGACTTCACAAAATGAATTTGTATCCCTATTAAAAACACACCAGAACATTGTTCATAAAGTGTGTAATCTATATATGGATAGGCATAGTGAACGGGAAGACTTATTTCAGGAAATTACTTTGCAAGCTTGGAAAGCATTTAAAGGATTTCGTGGTGATGCAAAATTTTCAACTTGGTTGTATCGTGTGGCGCTCAATACTGCCATTACTTTTTATAGAAAAGAAAAGCGATCTCCCAATATTTATTCTACCGATCTGGTACCTGACACGGGTTTTATAGAAGAAATTAATCCCATTGAAGCCCAATTGAAGGCAATGTATACTGCCATTGGTGAACTTAGCAAAATCGACAAAGCAATTGTTATGTTGTATTTAGAGGACTATGCCTACCAAGAAATTGGCGAGATGATTGGAATCACTGCTAATAATGTAGCTGTGAAAATGAATAGAATCAAGAGCAAACTAAAGGAACAATCAAAAAAACACATGGAGCAATCCTAAAAATATATTTATGGATTTAGATCAATTAAAAGAACAACTAAAAAACAAACTGGAAATGGATCACACTGGTCGATCTAGCGAAGACATTTCCTTGCTCTTACAAAAGAAAACGACTTCCACACTTGAAAAACTGAAAAGAAATCTTTGGTATGAAACCGTTTTAGGGATAGTCTTTACGCTTGTTTTTGCTATTATCGCTGTTACTACTAAGTACCAATCTATCAAAATTTACTTTGCTGTATTTGCCATCTTATTTTCTTTTGTGATGGCATTTATGGTTTATCTATTAAATAAAACAATACTTCTGAATACTGCTGATCAATCTATTAAAAATAATTTACAAAGCTATGTGCTGTTTCTTGATGAATTTATCAAACGGTACTTTCAATTGACCATAGCATTAATTCCTATCAGTGGCCTATTTGCTGGCTATCTAGGCTACAACGAAAAAACGCCAATCCCTTTTTTAGACCATTACTTAGGATTTGGACAGCTTGGTATTGGTGTTATTGTTGTTATAACTTTGCTCTATTTTGGTCCTCTAAGCATTGGCATTTACTATTTTACCAAATGGTACCTTCATAAGGTTTATGGTAAATATGTGCTTGAATTAAAAAAATGTATAGCAGACTTGCAAGATAATTAAATTAATTGCATCCAGTGCGCCTTCTCGTATCAATTAGGTATTGAATTTTCCAACCTTCTTTTTGCCTAACCAACTGAAAAGAATTCACTCCACAATGTCTGAATTCACCCTTTAAATAAAATCGGTATGGCGTCCAAACAATGGCTAAGTCTCCATCCACTTTTACCACATCAAATTCAATTCGTTCATCTACATCACCCTTTGGAACTTTGTTAATCATAGCTGCAAAATCCATTACCTTTTGATTTTTAACCATACTATTCCCCTCGTTTGATGTGCCAATTGTTTGCATAATGGCACTATCAGTAAATGTTGATTGCAATAATGTACCATCACTGCTTTTCATGGCAATGAATAACTGATTCACAACAGCTTTCACTGAATCAACAGCGGTTTGGGAATATACCGGCTCCGACAAACTGATCAAAACCAACACCAATAGACCTATCTTTTTCATGACTTTACATTTTATCTGAGGTATCCCAGAATTTTAAGCATGCTTGCTGAAGTTTGTTCTTTGGCATAAACCCAGTCAATCAACTTCCCATTTTTATCATACTCCACTACAATATGTTTAGGAGAAGGCACCATACAATGTTTGATACCACCATAGCCGCTTATTTGATCCTGATAGGCTCCTGTATGGAAGAATCCAACATATAGGGGTTCTTTATTAGTTGCTTCTTCTTTTTTAGATGAAGTTGTCAATTTTGGCAAAAAGACCTCATTGATATGCTCTTCTGAATCGTAATAATCGTGACTGTCGCAGGTTATTCCGCCCAAAACTACCCGATGATATTCATTGTCCCATTTATTAATGGGTAACATCAGAAACTTCTCACCAATACCCCAGGTATCTGGTAATGTGGTAATAAAAGAAGAATCAATCATGTACCAACACTCGCGGTCGTTTTGGATTTTTTGCCCCAGTACACTATAAATATGCGCCATACTCTCTCCCACCGTAAAGCTTCCAAACTCGGTATAAATATTGGGCATAGGTACTTTAGCCTTATTACACGCTTTCTTAATATTGCCCACAATCTCATTGATCATGAACTGATAATCGTATTCAAAACCTAAAGAGTGTTTGATAGGAAATCCGCCTCCAATATTGATAGAATCTAATTCGGGACAGATCTTTTTCAACTGACAATACAAGTTGATAATCTTATTCAATTCGCTCCAGTAATAAATATCATCCTTCACCCCTTTATTTAAAAAGATGTGCAACATTTTCAATTGAAACTTGTCTTCAAAACCTTCAATATCATCTACATAAAATTCCAAAATGTCTTTTGCCCTGATCCCTAAACGAGAAGTGTAAAAAGGAAAATTTGGCTCCTCTTCAGCAGCAACCCTGATACCTAGTCGGAAGGACTGCTTCACCGATTTACGGTAAGCCAGCAACTCTTCTTTGTTATCTAAAATGGGAATGACATTTTTAAACCCATTATTGATCATCTTAGAGATTCTAGATGTATAATTCTTTTGCTTGTATCCATTACAGATAATATACACGTCTTTGTTGATCTTCCTACGTTCATACAAACGATTGATGATATCTAAATCATAAGCGTGAGAAGTTTCCAAATGAATACCGTGCTTCAGGGCTTCTTCTACTATGAAAGAAAAATGAGAACTCTTGGTGCAATAGCAATAAAAATATTGCCCATCATATTTATGCTTCTTAAAAGCGTTTGTAAACAACTGTTTCGCCTTATTGATCTGCATCCCTATTTTGGGGAGATAAGTCAGTTTTAAAGGAGTACCGTGTTTGTTGATTAAAGAAATCAAATCCAAACCGTTAAACTCTAGGTACCCATCATCATTTTGATCAAATCCTTCCTGCGGAAAGTGGAAGGTCTGGTTCACAAGCGAAGTGTAGGTGTTGTTCATCTGCTAGTTTAAAATTATACTGTTGGCAAAACAATTTTTTGCAACGCAAAACTAACAGTTTTAGCGGTTGCATGCACAAAAAAAAGCCGGAAGGATTTTGTCCTACCGGCTTTTACTACTATTTTGGATAGTTTACTTAACTGAATCAATGATCGCCTTGAAACTTGCTGGCTCATTCATAGCCAAATCAGCCAATACTTTACGATTCAAATCAATTCCTTTTACAGTTAATTTATTGATAAACTGGCTGTAAGTCATACCTTCTTCTCTAACTGCTGCGTTAATACGAGCAATCCATAATTGACGGTATTCGCGTTTTTTCAACTTTCTACCTACATAGCTGTAAGTCAAACCTTTTTCTACGATATTTTTGGCAACGGTATAAACGTTTTTACGCTTACCATAAAACCCTTTTGCTTGTTCGAAGATTTTCTTTCTTCTAGCCCTAGATGCAACTGCATTTTTTGAACGTGGCATAATATGTTGTTTTGAAGCACGTGCTATAAAATAGTCACTTGCTGTTGTTTAAAATGATGGTTACTGGATAATTGAAATACTATCCTTTTAAACGCAATAAGCGTAAAACGAAATCTTTGTTTGGAGCACTTACCAAACCTTTTTTGTTCAAAGCTCTTTTACGTTTTTTAGATTTCTTAGTCAAAATGTGACGTTTGAAAGCTTTCTGGAAAGTGATCTCTCCGGTACCTGTCACCTTAAAGCGTTTTTTTGCGCTGGAGTTGGTTTTTACCTTTGGCATGTTAAATAATCAATTAAGATTACACCCTGCTGGCGGTTTCGAACAGACGAAACACTTGTTGGGCCTTACGGGAAATGTCCGATTTTTTCGGACGGCAAAGGTAGGGAAATAAATCAAAAACAGCGACGAAAAGTCGCTGTTTTATGATAATTAAAGCTTTTATCCCTTCTTTTTTCCTGTTTTTGGGGTAAAAATGGCAAACATTCTTTTCCCTTCCAGTTTAGGCATACTTTCTAAAGTACCTGCATCTGCTAAACGTTCGGCAAATTTTAACAGTAATAACTGCCCCCTATCTTGGAACATAATGGCTCTTCCTTTAAATTGAACATAGGCTTTCACCTTATTTCCATCCTTTAAGAAATTTTCAGCGTGTTTTGCTTTGAAATTGAAGTCATGATCATCCGTTCCAGGCGTAAAGCGAATTTCTTTCACTTCACTCTGTTTGGAATTGGCTTTCATTTCCTTTTCCTTCTTCTTCTTTTCGTATAGGAATTTTTTATAGTCAATCACCTTACAAACCGGCGGATCTGCTGTTGGAGATATTTCTACCAGATCCAATTCCTGTTCTTGTGCAATTTTTAAAGCTTCTGATGTAGGATATACGCCAACAGTAACGTTGTCGCCTACCAAACGAACTTGTAAAACGCGAACGCGTTCATTGATACGATGTTCAGGCTCTGGTTGCCTGTTAAACCTTGGGTTAAATCTTCCGCCGCCTCTTGGTGGTAATGCCATTAAAACTTGTTTTGTGAATAATTGATTTCTTGTTAAAGATATAAATAAAGCAGACTATTCTGCAGATTTACGATTTTCTATTTCATCCTTGATCATGGTTACAAATGCATCAACAGATTGTGTACCAGTATCTCCTTTACCCTGACGCCTCACTGACAACTTATTCTCAGCCACTTCTTTCTCCCCTATTACCAACATGTAAGGTACGCGCATCAATTCTGTATCGCGGATTTTTTTTCCAATCTTCTCGTTTCTATCGTCTACTTCTACCCGCACACCTGCTTTTTTAAGTTTCTTTTGAACCTCCAATGCATAGTCCATAAACTTATCACTGATAGGTAAAACCTTCACTTGTAATGGAGCCAACCAAACCGGAAATTTACCCGCATAGTGTTCTAATAAAAATCCAATAAACCGTTCATGTGTTCCCAAAGGTGCGCGGTGGATAATTAATGGAATTTCTGGTTCATTCTCTTTATTGGTAAATGATAATTTAAAACTACGAGGTTGGGCAAAATCTACTTGATTGGTTGCCAGTGTAAATTCTCTTCCAATTGCACTCCAAATTTGTACATCAATTTTGGGTCCGTAAAAAGCACCTTCCCCCTTTACTTCCACAAATGGAACGCCTGTTTCTATCAATACATTTCGAACCAATGCTTCTGTTTCTAGCCAGAGTTCTGGTTCATTGATATATTTCTGCCCCAGTTTCTCAGGATCGTGCAAACTCAAGCGCATCACGTATTTCTCAATCCCAAAAATTTTGAAATACTTAAGATACATATCATTAACAGCAGCAAACTCTTGTTTGAACTGTTCTTTGGAACAATAGATATGCGCATCATTCATATGTAAACAACGCACCCTCATTAACCCAAATAATTCACCACTCTGCTCATATCTATAACAGGTACCATACTCAGCAATACGATAAGGCATATCGCGATAGCTCTTTGGTTCTGCGTCAAATATTTTATGGTGGTGCGGACAATTCATCGCTTTCAGATAATATTTCTCTCCATCCATATCCATTGGAGGGAACATACTATCTGCATAATAAGGCAAGTGTCCGCTCGTAATATATAAGCTCTCTTTTGCGATATGTGGTGTTACTACCCTCTTATATCCAGCATCGGTTTCCGTTTCTTTGGCCAATTTTTCCAATTCTTCAATAATCACTGTTCCATTGGGCATCCAAAGAATTAAACCCGGACCAATATCATCATTCTGGGTATAGATACTCAATTCCTTGCCTAGTTTGCGATGGTCTCTTTTCTTAGCCTCCTCCATCATCAACAAATAAGCATCCAACTCATTTTTATTAGGATAGGTAACCCCATAAATTCTAGTCAGCATTTTATTTTTCTCATCGCCCTTCCAATAAGCGCCAGAAACACTGGTCAATTTGATGGCTTTGATGGCACCTGTTCCAGGAATATGTGGGCCTCTACATAGATCTGTAAACTGACCTTGTGAATATAAAGTGATCTCACCATCCTGTAATCCTTGCAATAAATCAAGCTTGTATTCGTCGCCCTTTTCAGAAAAATAT
The DNA here is from genome assembly GCA_031428775.1 of Bacteroidota bacterium. Lineage (GTDB taxonomy): Bacteria > Bacteroidota > Bacteroidia > Chitinophagales > Chitinophagaceae > Sediminibacterium. The sequence goes on along the minus strand of JANOYH010000229.1, from coordinate 3,931 downwards.
TGGATGGCCTCTTGCTTTGATATTCCCTTTCTAATATAAGGGTTGTTCTGCTTAACTAACTCATTCATCTTGCCTTCAATCTGACGAAGATCTTCTTCTGTCATTTGCTTATCCCCCAAATCCATATCATAATAAAAACCACGATCTAGTGCTGGTCCAACCCAAAACTTAACACCAGGAAACAACGATTCCACTGCCTCTGCCATTAAATGCGCAGAAGAATGCCAGAAAGTATTTTTTCCATCTGCATCATCCCAGGTTAATAATTGTAAACTAGCATCTGTGGTGATGTTTCTTGTGGCATCCCAAACCTGTCCATTTACTTTGGCAGCCAATACTTTTCTGGCCAGCCCTTCACTAATTGATTTGGCAATATCCATTGCAGAAATACCAGATTGGTATTCTCTTACTGCGCCATCGGGAAAAGAAATTTGTATCATGTGTTCAGTTCAGGTCTATATAAGATTAGGGACGCGAAGTTACAAAATTGCAGGCAGACTATCCACACTTAACATTTTTATAAATACCAATTCTTTAACGGTTCTTTAAATTGTTGCAGTATATTGCCGTTGTAGTTTTACCCAATGAGATTGAAATTTACCCTTCTTTTTCTTTTATTGATCGTTTATCACGCCCATGCTCAGAAGCTTACAGGCATCTGGCGAGGCTATTTCAGCTCTCCATCTGGACTTTATCGCGATGGTGTTAAAGAGGAAATGTATAAGTATGAGATTCAAATTCTCGAAAACAAAGACAATTCTATAAGCGGGGTTTCTTTTTCTTATAAAACCACCGTTTTCTACGGCAAAGCCAGTATGATTGGTATTTTTTCTCCCAAAGCAAAGTCTATTACCTTAAAGGAAACTGGATTATTGGAACTAAAAATTACGGATCAAAGTCAACCTTGTCTGATGACTTGCTACCTTGATTATTCTAAAATGGACAAATTGGAAGTATTACAAGGCACTTTCATGTCAGTTAATATCAAAGACAAAGGCGATTGTGGCGCTGGTAAGGTCTATTTGGAAAAAGTATTGGTTTCGGATTTTAAACAGGAAGACTTTCTTTCCAAAAAGAAACAAATGGATTCCAGTAAAATCAAAAAACCTGAAGCGGCAACTATTTCCAAATCCACTCCAACCACAAAATCGAATCCATTAGCATCCGACAAATCCATTTCTCAAAAACAAATACCTAATTCGAATAACACAACAGATAAATCAACAAGCACGCAAACCATTCCTACTCAAAAAGCTACTAAAACTACTAATAATAACAAATTAACGCAACCTAAAACAAAGCCTGGCGCTGAATTAAACTTAGTAGGTCCGTCAACAACGTCTGTTGCTGGACCTACTGACAATAAACAGTCTGCCACAAATCCTTTGTTGAAGTCACCAAAAGACACCATTGTTTTCAAACCAAAAGAAGAAGTTGTCAATAAAATACGTCTTCCAAAAGTATTGACAGAGCGGGAGAACAACCTTGTAAAAACCATTCAAACACCAGAGGAATTTATACAAATTGACCTCTATGATAATGGGACTATTGACCATGATTCTATCTCTGTTTATCATAATAACAAACAGGTCATTAAGAACGGAGGTTTAAGCTATACTCCAATCAGTATTAAAATCAAATGCTCCAAAGACTATGCACACCATGAATTGATTATGGTGGCTGAAAATCTTGGAGAAATACCACCAAATACGGCTTTAATGGTAATTACTGCTGGTAAACAACGATTTGAAGTGTTTTTAACTTCAACCGAACAGAAGAATGCAAAAGTGGTAATTGACTATAAACCAAAAGAATGAAATTGAATAGTATCCTTGATTGCACCACAAGCAGCACTTGATTTGGACAAATAAGGATTCTCAATGGTAAGTTTATCGCTAATCCAATAGGCTCCTTGGTCGTCAAACGCTTTTTCGCAATAGAAATGGTATAATACCTTTTGTTTGTATTGAACCGTTCTAATTAGATCGTATAATTGGTCACTCACCATTTGAAATGACCTCCTTTTAGACAGCAGGTTATTTTCACCTAATAAGCCCATTACTTCAGCAGAAATTCCGTCAGAATAGGTTCTTGCGGTATTGACTAAGTTAGAATCTGCTTGCAATTCATCCAGTTTCAAACTGTCACTTGCTAAAATCAATGCCCTTGCCGATTTTGCCACACCACTATCGTCTTCCGCCATTAATTGGTCTTTTAAGTTGAAATAACTGGTTAATAAAGTTTGAAAAGACAGGTCGAACGCATTGGAATTGTTGTTAAGCCTAAGTGCAGTTATTTTTTGGCTATTTTCAGTTAATTTTTGGTCGTTTTGATTATTACAGCCAATAATTACAAAGATAAAAGTGCAGAATAGTCGCTTTTTCATAATCTGAAATTGAAAAATTAGCTTGAAATGAAAATAAAATTCAAGTTAAAATTAAAGCAAATTGCATTGGCAGCAGATTGCAATTACCTTTGCGGCCTTAAATAATTGATAAGAGATGTTGATAGGATTACAAAATGTTACGTTCGAGTTTGGTGCTAGGGTCATAGTAGAAGACGCCACTTGGCATATTCAACCAGGTGATAGAATTGGTTTAATTGGATACAATGGAACCGGTAAATCAACTTTATTAAAAGTTTTAGTGGGTGAATACACCCCTTCTAAAGGCACCGTTGAAAAAAGTAAGGATACCACCATTGGATATTTACACCAAGACCTCTTAAGTTTTGATACAAGTGAGAATATTACAGAAGTTGCACTTAGTGCATTTGAAAGGATTCGTCTTTTAGAAAAAGAAATTGAAACCCTAGGTCATGACCTAGAAAAAGATTCAGAAAATGAAGATCTACTCATTAAATATACGGATGCATTACACGAACTGGATGTATTGGATGGGTACAATATTCACCACAAAGCAGAAGAAGTATTGCACGGATTGGGTTTTAGCAATGACGACTTAATTCGTCCCTATAAAGAATTTAGTGGAGGATGGCGCATGCGTGTGTTGTTGGCGAAAATGATCTTACAACAACCCGATGTTTTGTTGATGGATGAACCTACCAACCACTTGGACTTACCCTCTATTGAGTGGCTAGAAAAATATCTCTTGCATTATAAAGGCAGCGTGGTGATTGTGAGCCACGATAAATTCTTCTTGAATAGAATGGTCAATAAGATTGTAGAAGTGTATCAACAACAGATACATATTTATTCTGGCAATTATGAATTCTATGAGCAAGAAAAAATGATCCGCATTGATATGCAACAAAAAGCATTTGAAAATCAGCAGGATTATATTCGTCAGCAAGAAAGATTCATTGAAAGATTCAAGGCAAAAGCTAGTAAGGCGGCTCAAGCACAGAGTGTACAAAAGCGATTAGATAAAATTGACAAAATTGAAGACGTACAATTAGAAAGGCCCGACTTGCGTATCAATTTTCAACTAGATAAAGTTCCCGGACGAACCTTGGTTTCATTGAAAGATGTTAGTAAAAATTTTGGCAAGATTAATATTGTAGACCACACCAATGCAGAAATTGATAGGGGAGATAAAATTGCCTTGATTGGTGCAAATGGAAAAGGTAAATCAACTGTTTTAAGAATGGTTGCAGGAACTGAAGAATTTACGGGAGAGCGTGTATGGGGGCACAACGTGGAAGAAAGTTTTTATGCTCAGCACCAATTGGAAGCTTTGACCATGACCAATAATATATTGGAAGAAATGCAGTCCTGCGGTAGTAAAAAAAGCGATGTAGAATTGCGTAGTTTGATGGGCGCATTTTTGTTTGGTGGTGATGATATTGATAAAAAAATCAGGGTGTTAAGTGGAGGCGAAAAAGCTAGGGTGGCATTAGCTAAAACCATTGTTAGTAAAGCTAACTTCTTAATTTTAGATGAGCCTACAAACCACTTAGATATGCACTCTGT
>JANOYH010000228.1:0-10180 GCA_031428775.1 Bacteroidota bacterium | reverse complement strand
CCCGCATCGGGGTGGGATATGATGGCAAATGTTTTCCTTCTACTAATTTCTTTCTCGTACTTCATAATGCGTATGCTGATGTACCCATGGTTTTATCCGGGCAAATTATTTTTCAGCAGGCAAAGGTAAGGTATGGCGCTTGTTTTCAATAGACCATCTGTTCAACCAAGGCTTTTCCGTCTTTTAGGGTAACAATAAAGATTTTATCGTATTCATTATCGTCCAAATTGGCATATTGGGAAGTTCCTGTAAGTAAATTAACCAAGTTGGGGATGGTATTTGAATGACCAACCACCAAAATAGTGCTGTTTTTTTGCAATTTTAAAATTTGTGCAAACTCGGCTTGTTTGGCAGGGTCATATAGTTGAATACCTACCGAAATTTTGACAGAAATGGGGATGACGGTAGACCTTGTTCTGTTAAATCTTGTTGAATGAATGGCCTGTATGGGATATTCTTGCAAAGCCGACACCAATTTTTCTGCTCGCAACTTACCTACTTTAGACAAGGGCGGATCTGCTTGCATCATGGTAGAACCTGCAGCACTGGTATCTTTCTCCGCGTGTCTGATGAGGATGATAGTGGTACTATTTCCTTTTTGTGCAAATACTTGGGCCGACAATACAAACATTAGTAATGAAATGCTAAAAATTCTCTGGCACGATTTTTTCATATTGTGGGAAGGATACATTTGCATTCCTTGATTTAAAAATAGACATAATAATAGAAACATATGATGTGGCGCTTTTTATTTATTTTTTTGACCTTTGCTTTTTTGGGTAATGCACAATCTCCTTTTTCAAAAGACGAAATTTCTAAAGGCTTAAAAGAGGCCTTAAAAGTAGGTACAGAAAAAACTGTGCAACAATTATCAAAGGCAGATGGCTTTTTTGCCAATGCCGCTATAAAAATTCTCATGCCTCCTGAAGCAGAAAAAATTGAGCGCCAATTGCGCAATTTTGGGTTGGGCAAACAAGTGGACGAAGCCATTCTCTCCATGAACCGCGCTGCTGAAGACGCAAGTAAACAAGCAGCTCCATTATTTGTAAAAGCCATACAAGACATTACACTTGACGATGCTGTTGGAATTTTGAAAGGGCCTGATAATGCGGCTACACAGTACTTGCAAACAAAGACTACAGCCGACTTAACTGTTGCATTCCGACCAACCATTGAAAAGTCTTTGGATCAAGTAGGTGCCACCAAAAGTTGGAATAGTTTAGTAACACAGTACAATAAATTTTCGCTCAAAAAAATCAATCCAGATTTAGCGGCTTATGTTACGGAGAAAGCCTTGAGTGGCATCTTTACACAGATTGCGGTAGAAGAAAAAAATATCCGTAAAGATCCTGTAGCTAGGTCAACCGATTTGCTAAAACAAGTGTTTGGTAACTAGAACCCTCCAATCAACCCATCAATACTATTTGTTTTCTGAACAATACTCCTGATTTGCGTATCTAATTCGTTCGCGCTTTGAATGAGGTGGTCAAGAATTTCTTTATTGTTGACCGTATTGTTGTTATTCAAGACTTCAATAACCCCAAGAATATTAGCCAAAGGCCTTCTTACTTCGTGCGACTGTATAAAGGCAATATCTCTCAGTGCTTTGTTTTGTGATTTCAGTTTTTCTTGAACCAAAATGTCTTCTGTAACATTCCTATTGGTACCAATTAAACGAATGACTTTTCCAGTATCTGATTTTTTGACGATGGCGTGCGATTCAACATACCTGACATTTCCATTGGTAGTGATAATTCTGTAGAGGGCAGAATCCATGTCTTTTTTACCACTCACCAGTTCCCCAATAATTTCAACCATCATGTTCATATCATCTGGGTGAACAAGTTTCTTGAAAATTTTATAGGGAGACACATCGGTATCTTTTGAATAACCATAAATGTCAAACATGGTATCATCCCAAATGACGTGGTTATTGTGCTTGAGGTCAATTTCCCAAATGCCTATTTTGGCTGAGTCGGTTGCTAAAGTCAACCGTTGTAATAATTCTTCTTGTTGTTGCTGCGACTGCTTTCTGCGAGTAATATCATTTTCAATAGTCATGAAACCAAGGTGTTTGCCTTTTTCATCAAACAAGGGTTGAGAGTCTACTTCTAACCACACTTGACTGCCTCCTTTTACATAACAAAAGAATTCGTCTTTAAAAGCAAGCTTGTTGTCAATGGCGTGGCGGAGCCTTTTTTGTGCGTCAGTATCTACCTCTACACCTTCTAGTGAAAATCCTATTTTCTTGCCTTTTAATTCATCTAAACTATACCCACTAATACGTGTAAAGCCTTGGTTAACCCAAATAATATTTTCATCTGAATCTGTGATCATCACAGAGTTTGTGGTGCTATGCGCCACCATGGCCAAACGTTTTACTTCGTCCTGGCTATAGGCCAGTGCTTCCTCTACTTGTTTTTTATCGGTGATGTCAAAAATGCATCCATCTAAATAACCCAATAGATGGTTTGCGGTGTCATATACACCTTGTCCGCGTTCAAAAACCCACCTCAATGCACCATCTTTTGTTTGCACACGGTATTCAATAGCATATTGCTGTCTATTCTTGATGGAATCAAAGATGGTTTTTCTAACTAAGGGGCGATCATCCGGAAAAATCAAGGCAGCATAACCGTCTTTTTTATTAGACATGAAATGGGACTGCGGATATCCTGTTAGATTTTCAATTTCATGACTAATAAAGACAATCGAAAGGTCTTCATCTCCTAAACAACGATAAATGACGCCGGGAATATTGTTCACCAATGAGATGAACTGTTCATCGTTCATACTTTTGGCTAGTACGGGATGTTCCCGATTATAGTCGTCTAAACTACTATTATAGGGTTCTTTAGTAGTAACGTCGTGCCCAACACAGATGATGGCTTTTGGCTCCCCTTGTTCATTTCTAACACAGGAAAGTTCCCATTGGGTCCAGTTATAATCTTCTTCATCCGTGGCTTTTCTGACGGTAATGCCAACTGATTTCCCGGGTTGTTTGATACAGGATTTAGCAGCAGAATTGCAGAGAATGACATCTTTTGAATAAACGGTATTACTGAAATGGGAGCCTAATAATTGATTAGAGACGAAAGTGAATTTTTCTTGGAATAAGGGGTTAACATAAAGATACCCCCCGCTCAGGTCTGTAATAACTACAGAAAAGATTCGGGAATGCAACAGCTGATGCGGAAGTAGGTGGTCTACTTGCAATGAGTTCATTCGGGTACGTTTATTAGGGATTAAAGAACATGAAGAAAATAACTAGCCTGTGGAAATGTTGCGGATTATTCAAAATTCACCAATAGGCGGCTAACCATTAAAAGCATATTCTAGCTCTAAAATAGTGATTCCTAACTATTTATCGCGTTAAACACATAATATTTCGTTAAAATACAAATTAGTTGGTATAAAAAAAGGGCTGAAATCAGCCCTTTTGAATATTAAAGAAGAAAGTAATGATTGTTATATATCAATTGCCTCACCATATGCCATTGCAGTAGCTTCTTTTAATGCTTCACTCATAGTAGGATGTGGGTGAACTGCATTCAGAATTTCGTGAGCGGTTGTTTCCAATTTGCGTGCAACAACAGCTTCTGCTATGATTTCAGTTACATTGCTACCAATCATATGACAACCCAAAAACTCACCGTATTTGGCGTCATAGATCACTTTTACAAAACCTTCAGTTGCTCCTGATGCGCTAGCTTTACCACTTGCCATGAACGGAAATTTACCCACTTTCAATTCATAACCTGCTTCTTTTGCTGCTTTTTCAGTCATACCCACGCTGGCAATCTCTGGCGTACAATAGGTACAACCGGGAATATTACCATAGTCCATTGCTTCAGGTAAGTGATGCGATTTTTTCTCATTGTAGGCAATGAATTCAGCTGTATTGACACCTTCTTTGCTAGCTACGTGTGCAAGGGCTTGGCCTGGAGAGCAGTCGCCTATTGCATAAATCCCCACCACAGAGGTTTGATTGTATTTGTCCACTACAATTCTACCTTTATCTGTTTTGATGCCCATTTCTTCCAATCCAATGTTTTCAATATTGGCCACAACACCTACTGCACTTAACACAATATCAGCTTCTAAGAAGATTTCGCCCGTTTGGGTTTTCACCCTTGCTTTAACACCGGGACCGCTAGTGTCAACAGATTCCACAGAAGCGTTGGTCATAATGTCAATGCCTTGTCTTTTGTATTGCTTTTCTAATTCTTTGGAGATGTCATCGTCTTCAACTGGAACAATTTTGGGTAAAAATTCTACGATAGTCACTTTGGTACCCATACTATTATAGAAATAGGCGAATTCTACGCCAATAGCTCCAGATCCAACTACAATCATGCTTTTGGGTTGTTGTTGTAAGGACATTGCTTCGCGATAGGAGATGATTTTTTTACCGTCTACTGGCAAACTAGGCAATTGTTTGGCCCTACCCCCAGTTGCAATGATGATATGTTTTCCTTCCACCACTAGTTTGCTACCATCGGCGGCAGTGACTTCGATCTGACCTTTAGCTTTTATTTTGCCATAACCCATCACCACGTCAATCTTGTTCTTTTTCATCAGAAACTGAACGCCTTTGCTCATTTTGTCGGCCACACCCCTACTTCTACCAATCACGCCCGTAAAATCGTGTTGAATATTATCAGCAGAAATGCCATAAGCTTTGCTATGTTTTAAATAGTCATACACTTGCGCACTTTTCAATAATGCTTTGGTGGGAATACAACCCCAGTTCAAACAAACCCCACCCAGACTTTCTTTCTCGATGATTGCTACTTTGAAACCCAATTGAGATGCACGGATGGCTGCAGGATATCCACCTGGTCCGCTTCCTAGAACAATTACGTCGTATGCCATGATTGATGATCTATTTATTTGTTAGGTAAAATAAGGTTTGAAAAACGATGTTTTGGGGTACGAAAATACTGTCAATTGGGCAAACGGAAAAAAGAGAGTTGTTCGTCTTATTCAAACTCTATGCGTATAGATTGATAAAACCATTTGTTTTCAATGTTTGCGCGTGATTGTTGTAGTTGCTCATTAAATACTTCTAATCCAAATAAACCAGCCATATTTCCATTTCTTAGTGCTAATTCAAGGTAACCAGCCGAATTAAACCAAGCAATTTTATCCGTACTTGGCACACCTGTATAATTTTCACTGAGGGATTCAAAATACTCATCCCTTCTAAAATAGATTTTGAAGCTGCGGTTCTTGCGTTGAGCTTCAAAGTCGTCTTTCGTAATATTAATCACCACATTTTCAAAACTGTCAATAAACAAAATCTGTCCTTCTATCCAATTAGACCCAATAGATGGTCGAAGGGGATATCTTTCTACAATTGGCTTTGCAATGGCGCCTTTAAAGCTATGCGGCTTGCCATTTGTTGCGGGTATGGTACTATCCGCAATTAATTGGGTTAGTTCAAGGAGCGTTTTTTGTCTCTTTACAGGAATAGCCATCAATTCTTTAGGAACCTCCCCTGTAATCATGGTGAGGATGCCGTTATCTGGACAAATGATGACCTGCTGCTGGTATTTAGCCACCAACCATTGTTTGGGTGAGTTTTCAAACAAGTTGATGATAACTAAGTGTAAACTTCCTGCAGGATAGTATTTGAAAGCATTAGAGCAGATATAAGCTGCTTGAGGGTAATTGGTCTGCGACAAATAATGCGTGATATCATTAATCAGAAAACTCGGATCTACAGAAAGGAATTGTCCTTTGATGGCTCCAACGAGATAATCCCGTTGACCAATATCAGTTGTCAGCGTTAGGATGGGCATTCGACAACATAAACGCTAGAACCTTTGTTTTATTTCACCAGTATCCCGTCTTTATAGAAAAAGTTGTGGACTAATTTATCGGCCCAGAATGGAAAAAATCTATTCAAGAATACGGTTCTCTTGCCAGTAAAAGTGAGTACGATGGTTCTTTTTCTTTTTTCTATGGCCTTGATGATATGGAAAGCACAGGTTTGTGCAGTCATCATATCTCTTTCGTTCATGGGCGATTCGCCTTGCGACTTCCCGTCCTTGTCCAATGCAACAATTCTAATATTTGAGGTGGTATAACCCGGACAAACCCATAAAACATTGGTGCCCGATTTCAATAATTCAGTTCTGAGCGACTCCATAAAGCCGTTCACGGCAAATTTGGAAGCAGAGTAACCGCTTCTTCCGGGCAGTCCTCTATATCCAGCAATAGAAGAAACACCGGCAATGGTGCCCTTGTTCTTCATTATATAGGGCAATGCGAACTTGGTACAATTAACGGTACCCCAGAAATTGGTATCCATTACTTTATGGATGGTTTCCAGTTCTACGTCTTCTACCAAAGAGCGCATAGAAACCCCTGCATTGTTGATCAAAATGTCAATAGTGCCGAAAGTTTTAACCACGGCCTCAATGAATTGTTTACAGTCATGCTCCTTTCCTACATCGGCTGTATGTACAAAAAGGGGCATGTTGCTATATTTTCTTTGAAGGGGGTAAAATTTTTCATAATTCCTACCGCAAGTGCCCACTTTGGCACCCAAAGAAAGAAAAGATTCCACCAGTGCTCTGCCTATTCCGTCAGAACCTCCAGTAACAACAACTACTTTATTAGCAAAATAAGACATATAGATATGTGTATAATTATCAAAAATAAGCAGTTATAAATGGAATGTGGAATATTCTGTGTGTAATTAAAATAAAATAACTTTCATAAATATTTGGCTGGTTTTGAAAAACCCCTATTTTTGCACTCCCAATTACGAAAACAGACCACAAATTTGTAACAGTAAGATTCGGTAGCTCAGTTGGTAGAGCAATACACTTTTAATGTATGGGTCCTGGGTTCGAGTCCCAGCCGGATCACAAAAGCCACTTCTAGGAGTGGCTTTTGCTATTATTCTATATCTGGAAACTATTGGATCTAAGAAAACATCCTGCACAATTACTTTTGATTTACAGAATGGAAAATGTTTGCCCCTATCAGTAGATAGATGTGACTTACTAACCCTGGATGAAAGTATCTTGCAAAATATTCATGATGGTTGGGTAGAACAGATAATCCTTTCAAGTGATCGGGAAGATATTTTGCCTTTAGATGACCTCATCCAAAAGGTATCTCTCTGCAAGACAATCAATCGATCTGCAAAAACTTTCAATTACTGGGAAACCTACCTGACCAAAGAAGCTACATACATCTGGAAATTATCAACTGCCGCTGATATCCAGAATAAATTTGGATTGATTCTAGAATTACGAAATGGCAACAGAATGAGTTACCGAAGGAAAAAGGAAATTGGGTTCGATTTCATTGAACATGACTATCATGAACAAAATATGGAAGGTTTCCTCAATTGGAAAAAGGAGCTGGAAAATATTATGGCCAAATAAATCAATAAATTTTTAGGTATTTATACAAGATTATTACCCAATTTGGTATTAAATCTTGTATATTTACCTAAGTGAAGAACAGCCAATCATATCGACAATTGGAGCAATGTATTGATGACATTCAAGGCAGAGGGAAGTTCTATTTCACTTTAGAGGATATTAAAATGCGGCTGAATCTAGAACTATCTGCAGTTCAGAAGCAATTGCAACCCCTCCTTAAACTGAATAAAATTGCGCTCATCCGTAAGGGATTTTATGCAATTGTTCCAACAGAATATCGCAATATTGGAGCACCTCCAGTTACCTATTATATTGAAGGGATGATGAAGTCATTGAACCGCCCTTATTATATTGGCCTTTTAAATGCAGCAGCAAGGTATGGAGCGGCACATCAACAACCGCAAAAATACGCTGTGATCATTCCACCACCGGTATTACCTGCAATAAAAAAGCCTTATGCAAGTATTGCATTTTTATATAAAAAAAACTGGCAGGAAAAGGATATTGTCCAACAAACAACAGATGCCGGCTATTTAAATGTTTCTTCCCCAGAGTTAACTGCATTAGACTTGTGTTATTACAGTAAACATGCTGCGGGAATTAATCATGTGGCAACTGTATTACAAGAGCTTTCTGAAGAAATAGATGAAAAAAAATTAGTAGAGGTTGCCAAACGATATTCCAGTTTAATGGCTGTTCAACGATTGGGCTATTTGTTAGAGTTTTTAGGCTTTCCAGAAAAGGTATTGCCCCTAAAAGAATGGCTTAAGACTCAAAAATATCATGCAGCATTATTACAGGCTGGAGATAAAAATGGCAACTCAAAAGTTACTGGGAATGATTGGCGTATTATAGTAAACACAGAAATTGAATCAGATATATGATTCCAAAGGCATACATAGATGAATGGAGAGATTATGCGCCCTGGCAGGATGCCTACCAAGTGGAACAGGATCTTGTTATCAGTAGATCACTTAATGCAATATTTTCTGATCCAATCCTGAAAGAAAAATTAGCCTTCAGAGGCGGTACCGCTTTGCATAAATTGTTTATTCAACCTGCTGCTCGATATTCAGAAGACATTGACTTAGTTCAGATTCAATCAGAGCCATTTGGGCCTGTTATGGATCAATTAAGGGAATGCTTATCCTTTTTAGGAACGCCAACCCGAAAGCAAAAAGAGCATAATAACACCATGGTATATCGCTTTGATAGCGCCGAGGGACTGAAAATGAAACTCAAAATCGAAGTCAATACTAGGGAACATTTCACTGTTTTTGGATATCAGCAAATACCATTTCAGGTGGATTCTAATTGGCATAAGAGCGAAGAAACTATAACTACTTTCACTTTGGAGGAATTATTGAGTACGAAGCTCAGGGCATTATACCAACGGAAGAAAGGCAGAGATTTATTTGATCTATGGTATGCATTAACCAAACTCGATTGCAAGCCAGAAAAAATCGTAGAAAGCTGGGGAAAGTATATGAAGGAAGAAAACCATACCATCAGCCGAAGGGAATTTGAATTAAACCTAGAAGCAAAAATGGAATCTGCGCAATTTATTGGCGATATGGATGTGTTAATCAGGGAAGGCATGGCCTATAATGTTCCAGAGGCAATGGAAATTGTCCGGAAGTCACTCATAGAATTAATATAGCTCAATAGAAAATTCAAGTTGAAATAGAGAATTGCCAATATTATTTGATGCTCTTTACTTAACTTTGTACTGTTTAGCAGGAATAAAAGCCAGGCTAATTTGACTAGATCATTACAATTTGAAGAAAAGGTATCAGAATCGGTATCATTCCGTTTTGAAGCCACTGAAACATGCACTGAATAACGCTTTTGTGAATTGGGTTCGAGTCCCAGCCAGATCACCACTTAAACCGCTCAAATATTTTTTGAGCGGTTTTTTTATGTAGGTATAGCTAAATAAATTTCTTAATTTGTTTTCATTGAAGATAAACGTTTCTAGTTTTACGTAAATGAATTTTGACAAAACAAAATACAAAGCCTGGACTTGGAAACATCCTTTGGTACTACATTGGATGATTAATCCAGGACTTGCTTTTAATGAATTAATACTTGGGCAAAGAATTCCAAAAATAACTTTAATTGAAAAAAACAGGAAAAAGCCTTTGTCGGAAAGTGGCTATATCCCTTGTCCGCATTGCAATACTTTGCATTCCAGCTTAAAATGGTCACCTCAAAACAATACCCTGTTTAGAAATTGGTTTGGTTTGTACTGCAACAATTGTGGTAAAATTATTCCTTGTGTTAGAAATATCACCAGCCTTTTATTATTAATTATCACATATCCAATTTGGTATTGGTTTAAAGATCAATGGAAAGAAAAATGGCTTAAAATTCAGAAAGAAAAATTTTCAAAACAAATTGTATTATCCTCTCCTGAATTTATCTGGTGGCATCATGGCATTGGATTTGGGTTTATGATGTTTAAGTAATTTTCTATCACACGAATGATTAGTATATGAATCACAAATTCAACTATCAGGTAAATGGAATATCAATAAAATCAACCCAATTAAAAAGTAGAGTAAAAATATTCTCCAATTGGCCAATTTATTGATCACTGAATAAATACTCAACCCCACACTAAAAAAAACAGGAATTAACATATAATAAAGTCGATTCTCTTTACTAAATAATTCAGTCATAGATATAGTGAAAACAAGAATAGTACTGAAAACAGATAGAATTTGAATGATGCCTTTCTTACTTATATTTAAATTGGTTAAGTTGATGATTTGTTG
>JANOYH010000227.1:0-7421 GCA_031428775.1 Bacteroidota bacterium | reverse complement strand
TGAGGAAACGAGGGCGGGGTGGTTGCTTGTCAAATTTTCAAATGTTAAATATTATAGCTTCAAATTTAAAGGAATATTAAAAGTGTTTTGAAACGCTGTTTGCATTTTTAATATTTCATTGTCAGTTAATTTTTCAAAATGCTGACGTTTTCTTATAGGGAATAACCCTTTATTTTGATGCAGTAACCTAATGAATAAGTCAATAAACTTATCTGGCATATCAACAATATTCTGAATGGCTATTTTTACCTCATCGTATTTTACTAGGAACTCCATTTCTAAATAGATATCTTCTTCAATAGTTTCTTTTATGGTCTTAGCAAGGTAAGCGCATTCCATTGTAAGATCGGGGTACCTGTAATAGGATTCTATTTCATTTGGGTTTGTAACAGTTAATTCGTTTTCGGAACTCTGACTGTACTTTATTTTTTTCATCAATTGTAGAGAAAAGGATTCCAATGCCTTGTCATATTCTTTGATATGATTTACCATATGGGCTGATACAGGTATAATCATGCCTTGCGGAACAAATTTATCTCTTGTTAGCATATCATGTATTAAAAACCTATGCAATCTGCCGTTACCATCTTCAAAAGGATGAATGAATACAAACCCAAAAGCTATTATGGCTGCCCTTACTATTGATGGTGCACCAATAGATTTACCCTCTGCAAAAGCAAGCCCATTCATTAAGGAAAAGACAAATTCAGGTGGTGGGCATACATAATGAATGACTTCTTTAAAATTAAATGTTGTTTGACCAATATAATTTTGAAAGTTTCTGAATCCAGTTGCAGCAAAGCGAGGTTCTACAATTTCATTTTGTAATCCAGTTAAGTTTTTCTCACTTAATAGAATAGCACTTGGTTGCTTTCCTGCTTTTTCCAATAAACCGATAAAAAGATTTACTCGCTCAATACTAGGACTTTCATTTTCAATCTGGTAAGACGACCTTGTTTCTTTTGTATATAAATAATTAACTGCTCTGTAATATATATCAGGCGGAAATACACTACTTAGATTTTCAATAAGTTTAGTTAAATCATTTTCTAATAAGGTCGTTAATAGTTTTGTACGTCTAATAACAGGACAAAAGTTTTTATCACCCAATAAATTATCATTGATTAACCAGCGCTGATTTTTTATTATCTTACCTGTTATATACTTTTTTTTATCAATCAGATCAATGTAATTTCCAATACCCAAATCTTCTAAAGAAATTTTGTTGCCTGTCAGGAATTCGTATAAATACCCAATTCTGCGTTCATAACTTCCTTTTGGTTTTAATTGAATGAAACGTACGACTTCTATTATATCTATTTTTTTAAATACTGATTCTAAGAAGTCTAAATTCAAATCATCATACTTTAATAAAAATTCTACATGGTTTAGTGGTGAGTTTTCAGGAGCATAGTGGGGTGGAAAGGTTTGCTCAACATTTCCATTTTCATCAGTTTCCACTTTCATTCTAGAACCAATAGCTGATATATGTGTTAAAATGAACTGATTCAGCTTATAGTGTTCTCTCAGCCAAGCACTACCTAATACGTTTTCCATACGCTTTAATTGCAATAATTATTATATTGCTGCAATAAATTTAATATATTAATGCAATTTTGCAATAAAAATCATATAAAATAATTTTATTACTACAAATACGCTAATTCATTAGTATTATAGTAAGGATCTGAATAATTCAGCAAAAAAAATAACCCCAAGCAAAACTTGAGGTTA
This sequence comes from Bacteroidota bacterium, assembly GCA_031428775.1. GTDB lineage: Bacteria > Bacteroidota > Bacteroidia > Chitinophagales > Chitinophagaceae > Sediminibacterium. Next base: position 5,687 of record JANOYH010000227.1, on the reverse strand, counting down.
TTTTTTTCTCTCTAATTCTTCGGCCGATGATACCTAATCGGCGCAGGCGGTTCCTTCTTCAATTCAATTCCCTGTGTAGGCATTAATTTTAAAGCTTCCTGCACTGCTCTTTCTAATTGTGCATCCTTGCCTTCTATCAGTAATTTAGGATCTTGAAATACTTCTACATCGGGTGATACACCTGTGCCTTCTACAGCCCACTCACCATTGGTATCAAAGAATCCGCCTCTTGGTGCTACCATGGTTCCTCCATCAATAAAGGCTGGCGTATCCCAAGTGCCCACTAATCCACCCCAGGTACGTGTGCCCACTAGCGGTCCTATTTTCATCTTTTGGAACATGTAGGGGAGTAAGTCGCCTCCCGAACCGGCGTTCTCATTGATGAGCATTACTTTTGGTCCCCAGATACCCGCCATAGGCGTTGTGGAAACCTTATGCCCTTCAACCCGATTATTAAAATAGCCCTGCAGTTTTCTACTCATAATATCAATCATATAATCGGCCGCAGATCCACCAGAATTATTTCTTTCATCAATGATGGCACCCTTTTTATCTTGCTGCGAAAAATAGTATCGGTTGAAATAAGTGTATCCCGGATTTCCCGTACTAGGCACATAGATATAGGCTAGTTTACCTCCAGATAATTCATCTACTTTTCTTCTATTAGACTCCACCCAATTGCGCGACCGTAATCCCGTTTCATTGGCAATAGGCACCACCGTTATCAATTTAGACCCTTCCATTCCCGGCTTACTATTCACCCGAATTTTAATCTGACGATTGGCCGTTCCTTCAAACAAACTAAATAAATTCATTGATGATGTTAGCGGTTTGCCATCTACTTCTAATAGGTAGTCGCCAATATTTACATCTAGTCCTGGTCCACTTAAAGGCGAGCGCAATTCTGGATTCCAGTTTTCGCCGGTATAGATTTTTTTGAATTGGAAGAGCCCATTCTCCACTCTATAATCTGCACCCAATAATCCCACAGGTACTATTGGCACTTCAGGGAAGTCACCACCACGCGTAAAAGAATGTCCCACGGCTATTTCTCCACCTAGAATATCAATAATATAATTCAAATCAGAGCGATGTTTTACGTGTGCTAGCCAAGGCTTATACCAATTGTACACTTTATCCCATGGTGCGCCGTGTTGATTATCGACATATAAAAAATCACGCTGAAAACGCCATCCCTCGCGGAAAATTTGTTCTGCTTCTTGATTGGGATCAACATATACTTTTAAGTCGGTGGCAATTCTTCCTTCACCAGCCCTTGGTGCCGCCGCAGTGCCTACTATAAACCAGCTTGCGCCATTTCTATACAACAAATTTTTTCTATCAGCACTGGTAGTTGCGGAACTTATGCCACGTGCAAATTCTGTTCCTTTTCTATCTTTCAAACTATACTTAAACAACACAACGCCAGGTTCGTTTTCAATACTTTCTGCATAGAATACTGACCCGTCCGGACCCGCAGTCAATCCCTCATAATTTCTTGCAGGAATATTTGCAGAAACAATACGCTGCGCGATGCCATCAAAATCAATTTTCACTTTTACACCAGTTGTTACGGCTGCTTTTGGCGCTGATGGCTTTGTTGTGTCCGCTAATTTTTTATCATCCGTTGTTTTCTTTTCCTCTGTTTTCTTTTCCTCTGTTTTTTTATCATCTGCTGGCTTCTTCTCATCACTTGCTTTTGTAGGCTCTTCATCCGTTTTTGGTTCAAAAGGTGAGGGCGCGTCTTTACTCAATACCGCCACATACAAAGCCCTATTCACGGGATAATTAAAGCTACTCATATCCAACCAACCCGAACTCAAGCCATAATCCGTACTCGCTAAAAAATAGAGATACTTGCCACTCTCGTCCCACTGCGGATCAATAGCGTCTGATAAGCCATCTGTTAGCTGTGTGGCTATACCCGTTTCTATATTGTACAACTTTACTGCTTTGAATTGATTCTCCTGAATTTGCACATAAGCTATCCATTTACTGTCGGGCGACCAAGCCGGATTCATGCTTCTATTCGGATGCGCTAAACGGTCGGTATCAGCGAGTTTCACAGCGCCGGTGGCAAGATCAATATACCAGAGATGGTAGTCGGTATCAGTGAAAGCGATGTATTTTCCATCGGGCGACCATGCCGGTAAAAAATAAAATTTCTTATTCGGAATTGCGTACGATTTTGCTGGTTGAATGCCCGATTGATCGGCCACCATTAATTGGTATTCACCACTGGCATCAGAGAACCAGGCAATTTTTTGTCCGTCGGGCGACCATATCGGAAATCGATCAGCCGCGCCGGTGCTTTTGCTGATATTTCGCCAGTCGCCATTCTCCTTAGGCACACTAAAAATCTCCCCCCTAGTTTCAAACAATGCTCTTTTACCAGTAGGAGAAAGACTAGCATTAGTCAATCCAGCACCAGTAACGTTATTCCATCTTGGTCTACTCCAATTCAAATCGCCATTGGCAGTAATGGTTAATTGTTTTGTCTTGCTAGAGGCAATATCAAAAAGTTGTAAATACCCTCCTTGCTCGTAAACTATGGAACGATTACTTGCAGCAATATTTTTGATGTCGAAGTCTTTGTGAAAGCTCAGTTGCTTCTGCGATTTTGTTTTGGGATCATAGACCCAGAGGTTATTGATTAAATCTTGCTCCGATAAAAAATAGAGCAAGCCATTGTCCCAAACAGGGCTGGTATGACGTTCTTTATCGCTTTGTTTTGTTTTGGTAGTCTCTTTTGTTTTTTGATTAAAAATCCAAATAGGATTGGCCTGACCGCCGCGATAGTTACGCCATTCTGCATCCCATAAAACATAGGGGGAGTAAGCAATGTATTGCCCATCTTCAGATAAAGATCCTGCATAGGCAAAAGGCAAAACCATGGCTTCGGGCATGCCACCATTCACGCTCACCTGAAAGAATTTGCTATTAGCGGTAGGATATCCTTCACGCGAGGAGGTGAAATAAATGTATTTGCCATCAGGCGTAAATCCTTGTACAATATCGGCACCGGGATGGAAGGTTAGTCGCCTCGGCTCCCCACCAGCCATCGGCATTAAAAAAACGTCTGTATTGCCATCGTATTGGCCTGTGAATGCAAGCCATTTGCCATCGGGACTAATATGCGGACTCATTTCTGCACCAACTGCACTCGTTAAGCGGATGGCATCGCCGCCTGATTTAGGAACTTTCCAAAGATCGTCTGCGTGAACAAACACAATATCGTCTTTGCTCAAACTGGGTTGGCGCAAGAGCATGGTGCCTTGAGCTAAGACTATATTTGATGCAATGAAGCAACAAATGGCCATCAATAAAAATCTAGTGAATGATTTGAAAATAGACATGGAATAAATTTTATGTGCAGTAAAATAAACAAAAAGGTTAACTTAATCACCATAAATTGATGTATGGAAATTCAGAACGCAATGAGAAAAATACTCCTAGTAGCTTGCCTGCTAATGACGCTGCAAGTTTTTGCCCAGACCAAAACGGTAAAGCAAACAAATACAGGAATTAAAGATCCCAATAGCAGTTACCAACCACCAGTATTTATGGATGCGTCGCGTGCTAAAAAACTGGAAACTTATTTTCCGCTGGTAGAAAAATTGTATCGTGAGTATGCAGCAAAAAATCATTTTCCCGGATACAGTTTTGGCATTGTATTAGATGGCCAATTAGTATTTTCTGGAAGCGGAGGGTATACGGATCTCGACAAGAAAATACCTGCTACTACTCAATCGATGTTTAGAATTGCCTCCATGAGTAAAAGTTTTATGGGTATGGCTATTCTAAAGCTGCGCGATGAAGGCAAGTTGAAATTGGACGATCCAGTGTATCAATATATTCCTGAAATGAAAGGGCAGCAATTAACGGTAGATGCGCCGATCATAACGGTGCGTAATTTGTTGACGCATTCAGCGGGTTTTCCGGAAGACAATCCTTGGGGCGACAGACAACTAGCCAAAACAGACGCTGAAATGTTGGCCATGATTAAAAAAGGCATCAGTTTTTCAAACGACCCCGGATTGGCATATGAGTATAGTAATATGGGTTTTGCCATGTTGGGTTATATCATTAAGAAAGTAACCGGAATACCCTATAGTGAATATGTAGCAAAAAATATCTGGCAACCCCTTGGTATGACACAAGCCGAATGGGAATATTCAAAAGTACCGGCAAAAGAATTGGCACATGGATATAGGTGGTTAAACGAAAACAATATTGAGCAGCCTTTATTGCACGATGGAATCTATGGAGCCATGGGAGGAATGATCACTTCAATAGAATCGTACAGTAAATATGTGGCATTACACCAACAAGCATGGCCTCCAAGAAATGATAAAGAAAGGGGACCAGTAAAAAGAAGTTCTATTCGTGAAATGCACCAACCCTGGCGTTTTGGGACATTGAATGCGGGGTATAAATATCCCAGCGGAAGAGCCACGCCAATGGCAACGGCTTATGCTTATGGCTTGAGATGGTCAAGGGATGGAGCGGGTAGGGAAAGTATTGGACATACGGGAGGCTTACCCGGTTTTGGAAGTAATTGGGTCATCTTCCCAGAGTACGGTTTGGGTGTACTATTCTTTGCTAATGCTACCTACGCAAGTACCGCTTATGCCAATGTGATGGTGATGGATACACTGGTAAGACTAACTGGTATTCAACCAAGACAATTACCTGCCTCAAAAATACTCATGCAAAGAAGAGACGAATTGGTAAAGCTATTACCAGATTTTACAAACGCAGAGAAGTCGGGCATTTTTGCCGAAAACTTTTTCTTAGATTATTTTGCGAACTCTTTGCAAAAAGAAGCAACTGCTATCTATGAAAAAACTGGAAAAATCATTAAGATTGGAGAACTAATTCCAGAAAATCAGTTGCGCGGATATTTTATTTTGCAAGGAGAGAAAGCCAATGCTAGAATCAGCTTTACGCTAACTCCAGAAAATCCGGCATTGATTCAAGAATATCATATTTCAATGGAGAATGGAAATTAATTACCAGTAGAATGTTTATTGTTCTAAAATTATTTTACTAAAATAATCCTTTCATTAATTTATGCGTCAAGAACTAGGGCATTTGCCAAAGTTAACGCTGAATTAGTCTTGCTATATTTTAATGTAGGGCAACTTGTTTCAGAAAAAGTGAATGGAGGAAACTGGGGTGAAAACACAGTTCAGGGTCTAGCAGATTTCATTGCCCTAAAGCAACCAGAACTAGCTGGATTCAATCGAAGAGGCTTGTATAGGATGAAACAATTTTATGAAACATATTCAAATCCTGTATTTGTGTCAACACTGTTGACACAATTGCAATGGTCGGCACATTTGTTGATTTTGTATAAAACAAAATCCGTTGATGAAAAGCTATTTTATATTCAATTAACCATCAAAGACAAACTTTCTGTTAGGGAATTAGAAAGGCAATTGAATTCAGCTTTTTATGAAAGAAATATGCTGGGTTACAATTTAGCACCTAAAGCCACAGCACAAATATCACAGGGTATTTTTAAAGACCCCTATATTTTTGAATTCCTTGATTTGCCCGATACTTATTCAGAAAAAGATGTAGAAAAAGCACTTATTAGGAATCTACAAAAATTTATTCTTGAAACAGGCAATGGGCTCACATATATGGGAAGTCAATATAGATTGCAGGTGGGGAATAAGGAT
>JANOYH010000226.1:0-23657 GCA_031428775.1 Bacteroidota bacterium | reverse complement strand
GCAAGTGAAGAAGCCGTGAAATTATTTGGATTGCAGCCAATTGGAAGGGTGGTAAGTATGGCTGTTGCTGGAGTGGATCCGGCCATTATGGGGATGGGACCAGTAATGGCAACAGAAAAAGCTTTATTAAGAGGGGGATTGAAAACAGCACAATTAGACCTGATAGAACTTAACGAAGCTTTTGCGTCACAGAGCTTGGCATGCATAGAAGAATTAGCTTTAGAAGCAGAAAAAGTGAATGTGAATGGGGGCGCAATAGCACTTGGCCATCCCCTAGGATGCAGTGGGGTGAGAATTTCTACCACTTTATTACATGAAATGTATAGAAGAAAAGCAGGTTACGGTTTGGCTACTATGTGTGTAGGTGTGGGACAAGGAGCTGCCATTATCTATGAAGGGTTAGCGTAAAAAGAGCATGACTTGCAATACTGCTAGAAAAGTAGGTTACTTTTCTAGTAATAGTTGAACGGCTTTTCATTCTAAATATTTATCAATTAATTTGTACTAATTAAAGTATTTTGGTCCTCTAAAAAAATAAAATTGCTCGACAATGAAAAAAATTGCCTTTCTTTTTGTAGCATTCCTTGCACTAGGATATAGTGCAAAAGCACAGGACACCGATACCCTGAAACAGTATGTGGGTAAATTCAATTTCCCTGAAGGAAGCATTGTGCCCTCCGTATCTGTAACAGCAGAAAATGGTAAACTAAGTTTTTCTTCTATTCAAGGAACAGGAAGTCTTGAAAAATTGGGTGTTGATTCATTTAGTATTCCTGAATACCAAGGCACTTGCAAATTTGTTCGGAATGCTGAACAAAAAGTTACTGGGGTTGTCATAGACGTGATGAACTACCATTTAGAAGGTACCAAAGAAGTTGCCACAACCACTGCTAGGCTGTTTAGAAATCTTTATTTAAAAGACGAAAGAAAGCAAATCGCTATTCGATAATTCTTGTTGATCTCCGCTAACGAGATTTTTCAAGACCAATTTATTTTCAGCTAATTCCTTACTGCCAATAATTACGGCGTAAGGAATTTGTTTTTTATCGGCATACTTAAACTGCTTATCGAATTTACTATTCTCATGAAATAGTTCTGCCGCAATGCCTTTACTTCTGAGTCCTTGCATCAATTGAAATGCTGCCCTGCTTTCTGCATCGCCCAAATTAAAAAACAAAACCTTTGTGCCTGTTTGAACTTCTGCAGGGAAAAGTTGTAGTTCTTCCATGACATCATAAATGCGATCTACGCCAAACGAAATTCCTACGCCTGGAATATTGGGTACGTCGAAAGTGCTGGTGAGGTTGTCATACCTTCCACCTCCACCAATACTACCCATTTGTGCGTCATTGGCTTTCACTTCAAAGATGATTCCTGTATAATAATTCAATCCGCGTGCCAATGTAAAATCAGCTTGAAGGCATTTGTTAGCAGCACTTTCTACTTGATAGTTCAATAGCCATGCTAATTCAGCAATGCCTTTAATGCCTGTTTCATTATCGCCCAACAATGTTTTTAATTGGGCCATTTTTGACGCATTATCGCCTTCAATAGAAAGGTATTGTTCAATGGTTTGAATTTGCGAATTGTTTAAACCTTTGTCTAATAATTCCGTCTTTACTTTATCCAAACCAATCTTATCCAGTTTGTCAATGGCCACAGTGATGTCCACCATTTTATCGGCGCCACCACAACATTCAGCCAATGCGGCTAGGATTTTTCTACTATTTATCTTGATGGTAACAGCAACACCCAATTGTTGAAATACGGTAGCATAAATATTGGCTAATTCCACTTCGTTCAACAAAGAGTAACTACCCACCACATCTGCATCGCACTGATAGAACTCTCGGTAGCGGCCCTTTTGAGGGCGGTCGGCCCGCCATACAGGTTGAATTTGGTATCTTTTAAATGGCATGGTCAATTGTCCATGATTCATGGCTACATATCTTGCAAAAGGAATGGTTAGGTCGTATCGCAAAGCCCTTTCCGTAATACCCTTGGTATTTTTTCCGGTTAAAATTTTTTGAAAATCTTGGTTGATTTGATCCAGTTTAGCTGGATTGTCGAGTCCGTTATTGAGAATTTTAAAAATCAGTTTATCACCTTCATCGCCATATTTACCCATCAGTGTATCCAAGTTTTCCATTGCAGGAGTTTCCAAAGGTTGGAATCCATATAATTCAAATGTGGAACGGATGGTTTGAAAAATATAATTCCTTTTTCTAACTACCGATGCGCTGAAATCTCGGGTGCCTTGTGGTAAACTGGGTTTGCTCATATAATTATCTAATGGCGGCAAATATAAGTATTCAAAAATAGTCCTGAAATACTAACAAGCATTAGCTTTCTGGCCATATTTCCCTTATGGAATTCAAAAATTCTTGCATCTTATGAAAAAGATTTGAATTTGTTTTGAATTGGCAAGCAATTTTGCTTTTCCACTTCAATTAATTAACTAAATTGCCCACCCTGTTTCAAAGATTTGTTAAATGGAAGAACGTTTTAAAGAAAAGCAACAGAAAAGTTATACTTTAATGCGTATGACTTATGACTTAACAATGGGATTGTTAATTCTAGGCATGGCATTTATGTTATTTTTTGCCGAATGGCTAAAAATTGAACAGATTACGGGTGTTGATTTGGTTTTTAGGTATATGTTTGGAGGTATATGTCTTTTGTATGGTGGATTTAGATTGTATAGAGGAATAAAGCGGGAATATTAGTGAAGCAAGAACTATTGAAACTGATACCATTATTGTTTGCCTTTACCTTGATAGGTAGCTGCAAACAAAAATTAAATCAGTCTGATGAACGAGATACGCCCAATAAAGGAACGATTCGAATCAGTGTGGACGAAAGTTTTAAGCCGGTTATTGAAGAGCAAATAAAAGTGCACCATTCTTCTTTTCCGAATACAAAAATTATCGCCACTTATAAACCAGAAGTTGAGTGCTTGAAAGATTTACAATCAGACAGTACAAGGATGATTTTGATAGCCAGAGGGCTTACAAAAAATGAAACAGCGTTCTTTGAATCAAAGTTGAGTTTTCAACCACAGTTCGCAATATTGGCTTATGATGCTGTTGCGGTAATTGTACATCAAGCTTCCAAAGACAGTGTTTTTACGATGGATGATTTAAAATCAATTTTAAGTGGTAAAAGCAAAAGAATTGCTGTGATGGATGGCAAAAATGCTACAAGCACCGTCAGATTCTTGAAAGATAGTATCTTAAAAGGAGCTGCTTTTGGTGCAAATGTGGTGGCTTCAAAGAATAGCGAAGACGTGATTGACATCGTTTCAAAAAATGAAAATGTAGTGGGATTTGTAGGATTGAGTTGGGTAGGAGATAGTCATGATCCTAAACAAGTAGAAAATTTGAAAAAGATAAGATTGGCATTAGTGGAATGTGTTCGTTGTGTAGAGAAAGGATTTTTTGCAAAGCCTTCTCAAGCAACCATCGCCTACGCACAATATCCTTTACCCAGGCCATTATATTATATTGTTAAAGAAAATGCAGCAGGTTTAGGAACAGGGTTTATGAATTTTCTTAGTTTGGAAAGAGGACAACTAATTTTTAAAAGGGCGCTCTTGGTACCCGCAAAAATGAACTTCAACAAAAGGTCAGGAAAAATAAAAGACGCAGATTAACACAACAATGATTAAAAAAAGACAAATGAAGAAGACCGTATCGCTGATGTTAACAGCACTGATTGTAGTACAGTGCGCGATGGCACAAACCGTGCAAGATGGTATTAAATTGTTGCAGGGTGTTTACAAAAACACCAGTGCAAAAGCTTCCTTGCAAAAGACCTATGATGCCAACCCTAAAGATCCTCAAGCGATTTATTGGTTGGGAATGGCAATGGTTGCCAAGAATAGAGAAATTTTGACAAAAGAAGGCATTGGTTCTGCTAGAGCGCTGTATCAAAAAGCATTACAAGATGGCGTGAATGATCCATTGATTTGGGTTGGACAAGGAACCATGGATATTTTGGAAAGCAATAATATCAATGCAGCCAAACAAAAATTTGAACAAGCCATTACCGCTACTACCGAAACAAAAGGTAAGAATAAAGGGAAACCTAGCGCAGCAATATTAAATGCAATTGGCATGGCAAACGCTATTGGTGGATCTACTGTTGGCGATCCATTATATGGTATTGAAAAATTAAAACAAGCTGGAGCATTAGATCCAATTAGCCCTGAATATTTTATAAACATGGGTGTTTGTTATTTGAAAACAGGCGGTGAAAATGGTGGAGATGCGGTGAAAGCATTCCAAGAAGCCATTACCAGAGACCCTAAAAATGCGCGCGCTATGTGGCGCATTGGTAAGGTTTATGGCAGCCAGAATAACAAAGAATCTTTGGAACAATATTTCAATAATGCCATTGCTGCTGATCCCACTTTTCCAGCTACTTACATAGAGTTGTTTAATTATTATGCTAATAGAGATGTAGTTAAAGCTAAAAGCTATCTAGATGAGTTCTTAAAATATGCAGATAAAGATCCTTTCAATGATTTCTTCTATGCGGAGTATTTATTCCGTGCAGGTAAGTATAGCGAGTCATTGGCTAAAGCAAAAGAGATTGAAGCATCTGCTGGTCTTGTTGCTGTACCAAGATTGAGTTTATTATATGCCTATAACTACGATCGTTTAGGCGATTCAGTTTCGGCAAGAGACAATGTGGTGAAATTCTTTGATGCTAAATCTGAAATTCAAAGTACCGACTACGACTTAGCAGTGAAACTTTTGTCTAAGTTTTCAGGCAATGAGAACCAAACAGTTGGGTATCTTGAACAAGCAATTGGTAATGATACTTCAAAAGTGAACAAATTGAATTACATGAATCAGGCTGCTGATATTTATGGAAAGGCCAAATTGTACAAAGAACAATTGTTTTGGTTGAAAAAAGTAGCAGAAGTTAAGCCTGAATTGTCTAACCGCGACTACTACTTCCTTTGCGATGCTGCTACTAAATCTGGTGCTATTGAAGATGCCAAAAAATACAGTGCAGAATATATAGCTAAATTTCCTGACCAAATGTTTGGTTACCGATTTGCTGCCAATGCTGCTATTGCAGAAGACGTAGATACTAGTAAAGGAACTGCAGTGCCTGCAGTACTTGCTTATATTGATTTTCTAAGTAAAGACCCAGCAAGGAGTGCAAGAATTTTACCCTATCAATTTTATTATTTGGCGTCTTATTATCACGATAAAGCCAAAGATTTTCCAAAAACCTTGGAAGTGCTTAATAAATTGTTAGCAGTTTACCCAGAAGACAAATATGGCTTACAAGTAAAACCTATTGTTGAAAAAGAAATTAGTAACCCTCCGCCACCTGTAAAACAAGGTAGCAAAGGGTCAGCTGCCCCCTCTAGCACACCGGGAACAGCTACTCCAAAAATTAAATAGAAAAAAAAACTCCCCTTTTTGGGGAGTTTTTCTTTTATATCCATTACAGGCTTATTTTTGCAGCACTTTAAAACCTAAACATGACCTGGCAAACCTTTTTTCTGGATGTTAATACATCAAATTCTGCTGCCAATTACTTGCCAATTGGCTTACAACTGATTTTTGCCGCGGGTTTTGTGGCTTTCATGATTGGGCTTTCTGCTTGGGTTGGACCAAAACGTAAAACAGCCGACAAGCTGGAAACTTTTGCCAGCGGTATTCCATCTCATGGTAATGCTCGTCAGCCTATGGCTATAAAATATTTCCTTGTTGCCATCCTATTTGTTTTGTTTGACGTGGAAGTGATTTTCTTTTATCCCTATGCAGTAAATTTCAAAGAACTCGGTTGGGCAGGATTCAACGCCCTACTGATGTTTGTGGGATTTTTTGTTACAGGATTTATCTATATCATTAAAAAAGGCGCATTAACTTGGGAAGACTAAGCTATTTTGACTTTTTAATTTTAAAACATGTCTCGTCCAGTACGATTTAATACTACACCAATTGAAGCCCACCTGAAAGAAGCTCCCTCAGTTGGAGAAGCTCCAGACGGCTATGCAGGTGAGGGATTTTTTACCTCAAAACTGAGTGATGTGGTGGGGTTGGCTAGAAAAAATTCCCTTTGGCCCCTTCCTTTTGCCACTTCTTGCTGCGGTATAGAATTTATGGCTACCATGGCTTCTCACTACGACCTTGCTCGCTTTGGTGCAGAAAGAGTTGGCTTTTCGCCGCGCCAATGCGATTTATTGATGGTGATGGGAACGATTTCGAAAAAAATGGGACCAGTATTGCGACAAGTCTACCTTCAAATGGCAGAACCTAGATGGGTGATATCTGTGGGAGCCTGTGCTTGTAGCGGCGGCATTTTTGATACGTACAGCGTGTTACAAGGAATAGATCAGATTATACCTGTTGATGTGTATGTGCCAGGTTGTCCACCTAGGCCAGAAGCTATTTTGGACGGGTTTATGAAAATTCAGGATTTAGTGGGGCAAGAAAGCATTCGCAGACGTAACAGCGATCAATACAAGGCTTTAATGAATAGTTACGGAATAGAATAATCAAGTTAATAGGTCAATATCATTGCAATGGCATTAACAAACGAACACGTACAATTGAGGCTTACAGAAAAATTTGGAGAATTGGTCTCTGATTTTGAAACAACCTATGGAATGCTCGATTTTGAAGCACCCAAGGAACAGAATCTGAAAGTGTTACAATTCTTGTACGATGAAGCGGACTTGAATTTTCAATTCATGACCGACCTTACCGCAGTCAATTATCCCGATAAAATAGGAAGAGAACTGGCAGTTGTTTATCATTTACACAACCTGCAAGATAACCTTCGCATCCGCTTTAAAGTTTTTACAAGTATTGAAAATACTGACGTGTTTACTGCATGCAAATTGTTTTCGGCGGCTAACTGGATGGAAAGAGAGACCTATGATTTTTTTGGGGTGAATTTTGTGGGACATCCAAATTTGATCAGAATTCTTAACGTAGACGAAATGGACTATTTTCCCATGCGTAAAGAATACCCATTAGAAGACCAAACAAGGGTTGACAAAGACGATGAAATGTTTGGAAGAGGATAACAGGTTTAGCAGAATAAAAATGTTTGGAAGAAGAATAGAAATAGATAACTACTAACAAAATAAATAAGCCCCTTGGGGTTTGTATATGACAGAACATCATCAACACCATATCAAACTTCCTGAAGGATCCATAGAAAAACAGACCACTACTTTAAACGTAGGGCCTACACACCCTGCAACACATGGTGTGTTTCAAAATATTATGGAACTGGATGGTGAACGCATTGTTTCTACCGAACAAACGGTTGGGTATATTCATAGGGCTTTTGAGAAATTGTCTGAACGCAGACCACTCTACCAAATTACACCTATTACAGATCGATTGAATTATTGCAGTAGTCCCATCAACAATATGGGCTGGCACCTCACTTGCGAAAAGCTATTAGGCGTACAAACGCCAAAACGTGTAGACTACCTCCGCATCATCATCATGGAGCTAGCACGGATCTCTGACCATTTAATTTGTAACTCAATCATGGGCGTAGATACTGGAGCCTACACGGGCTTTATGTATATCATGCAATTCAGAGAATTAATCTATGAAATTTATGAAGAAATATGTGGGTCCCGTCTTACTACTAATATTGGGCGTATTGGCGGCTTTGAAAGGAATTTCACTAATAAAGCGTTTACAAAACTAGAGAAATTTTTAAAAGAATATCCGGCTGCATTGCGTGAATTGGAAAACCTGTTTACACGCAACCGCATTTTCATGGATAGAACTATCGGTGCTGGTCCTATTAGCGCGGAACGTGCATTGAATTATGGGTTTACGGGACCAAATTTACGCGCTGCTGGAGTAGACTACGACGTGCGTGTGCATTCGCCTTATAGTAGTTATGAGGACTTTGATTTTAAAGTTCCTGTAGGTACTACTGGTGATAGCTATGACCGTTTTTTAGTCCGTAACGGAGAAATGTGGGAGAGTCTAAACATCTTGAATCAAGCGTATAGAAAAGTACAAGAATTTAAAGGCACTGAAGCCGATGTTTATCATGCAGACGTTCCTGAATATTACTTGCCTAAGAAAGAAGATGTGTACACTAAGATGGAAGCTTTGATCTGGCATTTCAAAATTATCATGGGTGAAATAGATATGCCAAAAGGTGAAGTATATCATTCAGTGGAAGGTGGAAATGGAGAGCTAGGATTTTATTTAATTAGTGATGGCGGAAGAACACCTTTCCGTTTGCATTTCCGAAGACCTTCTTTTATTTATTATCAGGCATTTCCAGAATTGGTTACAGGTGGTATGTTGAGCGATGCAATTGTGGTAATGAGTAGTTTGAATTTAATTGCAGGTGAGCTAGATGCGTAACTTTTAACAAGGATTGATTTATTGAATTTTATATAAAATAAATGGTACAATTTTCAGCAGAAAAATTAGCAAAAGTTCAAGAGCTTATTGCTTGTTATCCGGAAGGAAAGCAAAAGAGTGCACTCTTGCCAGTTTTGCATTTGGCGCAGGATAGTTTTGGTGGATGGTTGAGCTCCGACACAATGGATTATGTAGCATCATTGTTACAATTAGAACCCATTGAAGTCTATGAAGTAGCCACATTCTACAGCATGTATCATACCAAACCCGTGGGTAAATTTATGTTTGAAGTTTGTCAGACTGGTCCATGTATGCTCAACGGTAGCGATAATATTATTGACTATATCAGCAAAACACTGGGCATCAAACCCGGAGAAACAACTGCTGATGGTATGTTTACACTGAAAACGGTGGAATGTCTTGGTGCTTGTGGGTATGCTCCATTAATGCAATTGGGTAAATACTATAAAGAACATTTAACCAAAGAAAAAGTAGACGCGATCATTGCAGAGTGTAGGAATACTGCCGCTGCAAACAATTAAACAATAAATGTCCCAAAAGGATAGTGGTATATGGGAAGAAAACTATTATTAGAAAAAGCACACGTTGAAGGCATTCGTACTTATGATGTTTACCGCCGAGAAGGAGGTTACAGAAGTGTGGAGAAAGCTTTGAAGACCATGAGTCCGGATGAGATTGTGGAAGAAGTGAAGAAGAGTGGATTGCGCGGACGTGGTGGTGCCGGCTTTCCTGCAGGAATGAAATGGAGCTTTATTGCCAAACCAGAAGGGGTACCTCGTCACCTTGTTTGTAATGCAGACGAAAGTGAGCCGGGTACATTTAAGGATCGTTATTTGATGGAATTCATTCCCCATTTATTGATTGAAGGATTAATCGTTTCTTCTTTTGCATTGGGTAGTCATGCTACTTATATTTATATCCGTGGTGAATATGCATGGATTCCAGAAATATTAGAACAGGCTATTGCAGAAGCAAAAGCAAATGGTTTTTTAGGAAAAAATATATTGGGTACTGGATTTGATTGTGAAATTTATGTTCACCGTGGAGCGGGTGCTTATATCTGCGGAGAAGAAACGGCCTTGATTGAATCACTAGAAGGCAAGCGCGGTAATCCTCGCATCAAACCGCCTTTTCCAGCTATCAAAGGTGCTTGGGGGCGACCAACAGTGGTAAACAATGTAGAAACATTAGCAGCAGTTGTGCCTATTATCAATGAAGGCGGAGAAGAATATGCAAAGATTGGGGTGGGTAAATCTACCGGTACTAAATTATTGTCGGCTTGTGGCAATATTAAGAAGCCAGGTGTTTACGAAATTGAAATGAATCTTTCAGTGGAAGAATTTCTTTATAGCGATGAATATTGCGGAGGTATTGCAAATGGAAAACGTTTGAAAGCTTGTATTCCAGGTGGATCATCAGTTCCCATTTTACCCGCAAATTTATTATTGAAAACGGCTAAAGGCGAAACCCGTTACATGAACTATGAGAGTTTGAGTGATGGCGGTTTTGCTTCAGGGTCTATGATGGGCTCTGGTGGCTTTATTGTGTTGGATGAAGACCAGTGTGTTGTGCGCAATACGTATACTTTGGCGCGTTTCTATAGGCATGAAAGTTGCGGACAGTGTTCGCCTTGTAGAGAGGGAACTGGCTGGATGGAAAAATTATTATTTCGTTTAGAAAAAGGCGAAGGAAAGTCCAGTGATATTGATTTATTATGGGATATCCAACGCAAGATTGAAGGGAATACCATTTGTCCTTTGGGTGATGCTGCAGCATGGCCAGTAGCCGCTGCTATCCGTCATTTTAGGGATGAATTTGAATGGCATGTAACGCATGGAGCTGAAGCGCAGACAAGGAATTATGGATTAGCTCATTATGCAGATCCAATTCATGTGCCTGCTTAGAAAAACCAAATAAAAGTCATTGCATTTTTTATTATTGACTTTTGACTTTTGAATTTATTTTAATATTATGTCCGATACAACATTATTTAAAGTAACGATCGACAACATTACCATTGAGGTGGCTCCAGGCACAACTGTGTTGAATGCTGCGCGTATGATTGGTGGTGAAGTAGCTCCTCCTGCTATGTGTTATTATAGCAAGCTAGAAGGTAGTGGTGGTAAATGCCGTACCTGTTTGGTGGAAGTGAGTAAGGGTTCTGAAAAAGATCCACGCCCTATGCCTAAACTAGTTGCTTCTTGCAGAACAACGGTGATGGATGGGATGGAAGTAAAAAATATTACCAGTCCAAAAGTACTAGACGCTCGCGCTGGAATTGTGGAGTTTTTATTGTTGAATCATCCATTGGATTGTCCCATTTGTGATCAGGCAGGTGAATGTCATTTACAAGACCTTAGCTATGAACACGGCAAAGAAGGTACCCGATATGAGTTTCAACGCAGAACTTTCCAAAAACATAACCTAGGCAAATACATACAATTGCATATGACGCGTTGCATCCTTTGCTATCGCTGTGTGTTTGTTGCAGATCAACTCACCAACAAAAGAGAACATGGCATTTTAGATAGGGGTGATCATTCTGAGATTGCTACCATGATTGAAAAAAATCTGGACAACGACTTTATAGGAAATGTGATTGATGTTTGTCCAGTAGGCGCATTGACCGATAAGACATTCCGCTTCAAAAACCGCGTATGGTTCTTGAAACCCATGAATGCTCACCGAGAATGTCCAACTTGCAGCGGTAAAGTAACTTTATGGAACAGGGGAGATGAAGTGTATCGCGTTACTGCATGTAAAGACGAATGGGGCGAAGTTGAAGAATGGATCTGTAATGAGTGTAGGTTCGAGAAAAAACAATCGAGCGATTGGACAATTGAAGGTCCAAGACTAATCAACAGACATTCCGTCATTGCTCAAGGGCACTATGCAGGAACCGTTGGTACAACTATTCCAACGGAAATTTTTGCAGCTGTGCATAGCGGCAGACAACCAAAAACATTGATGGATATTCATACGGTGAGTGAAGTGAATATGAAACATAACGACTAATAGGAAAACATGACACTACTTGCACTTGATTGGCTACTAATAATTGAAAAACTGGTGTTGATTGCCATCATCGTTTTTGCGAGCCTAGGCATTGCTTTATATACCACTTTCGCTGAGCGAAAAGTGGCGGCTATTTTACAAGATAGGCCAGGTCCGGAAAGGGCTGGTCCCTTTGGATTATTTCAACCCTTTGCAGATGGATTGAAACTAATCATGAAAGAAGAAATCATTCCCAATAGTTCCAATAAAGCTTTGTTTGTATTGGGGCCTGGACTGGCTATGACTGCTGCTCTAATGACCTGTGCCGTTATTCCATGGGGAGCTACCGTGAATTTGTTTGGCAGAGAAATAGATTTGCAAATTGCAGATATTAATATTGGCATACTGTACATTTTTGGAGTAGTGAGTCTGGGTGTTTATGGTATTATGATTGGCGGATGGGCTTCTAATAATAAGTTCTCTTTAATGGCGGCATTGCGTGGTGCCTCACAAGCCATTAGTTATGAATTGGCCATGGGAATTGCACTTATTGCTTTGTTGATGACTACTGGTTCATTGAGTTTGAGAACCATCGTACAACAACAAATGGAGCCAGGTCATTTGTGGAATATTGCGTATCAACCTTTGGGCTTTCTATTGTTTTTCATTTGTGCCATGGCAGAATGTAACAGAACGCCATTCGACTTGCCCGAAGCAGAAAATGAATTAAATTTTGGATACCACCAAGAATACTCATCCATGAAACTGGGCTTTTATTTGTTCTCTGAATATGTGAATATGATTATGACCAGTGCAGTAATGGCTTCCTTGTATTTTGGGGGCTTTGATATTCCTTTCTTTAATGAATCAATATTGCCACAAAATATTGCTGCTTTAGTGGGGGTAGGTGCCTTGTTATTAAAGATTGTGATTTTCATCTTCATATTCATGTGGATTCGCTGGACCATCCCGCGCTTCCGTTATGATCAATTGATGAATCTAGGTTGGAAAAGTCTGATACCATTAGCATTGATAAACATGTTGGTAACTGGAGCAGTTATTTTAGCAAGAATGTAAAGGTGAATTTATTAAAAAGAGACGTACATGGAGGCATTAACAAATAGAAAAGTAGCAGTGAGCCGGAAGCCGATGAGTTTTTCGGAACGCATGTTCTTACCTGCAATATTAAAAGGGATGGCGATCACTTTTAGTCACATATTTAAGAAACAACCCACAATCCGCTATCCTGAACAGAAGCGCGAGTTTAGTCCCGTGTTCCGCGGACTACACGTGCTCAACCGCGATGAGCAAGGGAGAGAGCGTTGTACGGCATGTGGATTATGCGCCGTAGCTTGTCCGTCCGAAGCCATCACCATGGAAGCAGCAGAAAGACTGGAAGGGGAAGAACATTTGTATAGAGAAGAGAAATATGCAGCAAAATATGAGATCAACATGTTGCGTTGTATATTCTGTGGATTGTGTGAAGAAGCTTGTCCGAAAGACGCTATTTATTTGAGCGAAACTTTTACTCCGTCAAACTATACACGTAAAAGTTTTATTTATGGAAAAGAGGAACTGGTGATTCCAAATTTGCTAACGGATCCGGAAGGATATGCAAAAGCAAAGGGGCCAGCTAGAAACAATTAATAATTATTAGCGACTGCACTGCATTCTCTATTAATGACTAATTCAAAAAAAATGAGTACAACACAAATATTATTCTTTTTCTTAAGTGCTTTAGCTGTCCTCAGTGCTGTGATGGTATTGATTAGTAAAAATCCGGTGCATAGTGTACTTTGGTTGGTAGCCGTGTTCTTTGCCATATCCGGACATTATATTTTATTGAATGCTCAGTTTCTGGCAATCGTAAATATGATAGTATATGCTGGTGCCATTATGGTTTTGTTTCTTTTTGTCATTATGTTGATGAATTTGAATACTGAAAATGAACCACAGAAAAATTTATGGATGAAATTAGCTGGAGTGATTTCAGGGGGATGCTTTTTATTGGTCTTAATTTCATTGGTACGTCAGTCGAATGATATGACGCTTAAATCAGCCCTAACAACCACAGGAGATATTGGACTAATTAAAAATTTGGGAAAATTATTATTTACCGAATATGTGATACCATTTGAAATAACGAGTGTGTTGTTTTTGAGTGCCATGGTAGGAGCCATCGTGATCGGTAAAAAGGAATAAAGAAAAAGTAAAAGTGAAGTAATCAAATAGTTAACAGTTCAGGAAACTGAATAAATTAAAATAGAAAATGCCAATACAATATTATATCTACCTCTGTCTTACTCTGTTTAGCATTGGAATAGTTGGAGTCCTAACAAGAAGAAATGCCATCATTGTTTTTATGTGCATTGAATTAATGTTGAATGCTGTGAATTTGTTGCTAGTAGCATTTTCCAAAATGCATTTGGCCTCGGCATTAACAACCGATAAAATGGCCACTGCAGGTGCAGATGGCCAGTTATTTGTTTTCTTTATTATGGTGGTAGCAGCAGCAGAAGTAAGTGTGGGATTGGCCATCATTGTCATGTTATATAGGAATACGCATTCCGTAGATATCAACTTTTTGAATAGATTGAAAAATTAATAATAGAGGGCAGTGAACAATACAATCGTATTTCAAGCTGCTGTCACTTTTAGCATATTATGAGCAAACTTGTTTATTTAATTCCTTTGTTTCCCCTGCTCGGTTTCCTGATAAATGGATTGGGCCGGAATAAATTATCTAAATCAATGATCAGTATCATTGGTAGTGGTAGCATACTGGCTTCCTTTATAGTTAGTGTGTTGGTATTTTTGGAAGTAAAATCAAATGGGGCTTCCATAGTTGCTTTGTTTAATTTTATTGAAGTAAAGGGACTAGTGATTCCTTTTGCGTTTCAGGTTGACCAACTTTCTGTTTTATTCCTATTGATCATTACGGGCATAGGATTTTTAATACACCTTTATTCAACGGCATACATGCACGAAGAAGAAAGCAAACACTATGCTAGATACTTCGCTTACTTGAACCTCTTTGTATTTTCAATGCTATTGTTGGTGCTAGGTGCCAACTATGTGATCATGTTTATTGGTTGGGAAGGGGTAGGATTGTGTTCCTATTTATTGATTGGCTATTGGTTCAAAAACGATCATTATAACTACGCTGCTAAAAAAGCGTTTGTAATGAATAGGATTGGCGACCTAGGATTTTTGTTAGCTGTATTTTGGCTCATCTTTAAACTAGGCACTACCAATTTTGGAGACGTTTTTGCCAATGTAGACAAATTGAGTGCTTTTGACATTACGGCCATCACCACATTGTTATTTGTTGGAGCAATGGGAAAGAGTGCACAAATACCCTTGTACACTTGGTTGCCAGATGCTATGGCGGGTCCTACACCTGTATCTGCATTAATCCACGCCGCAACTATGGTAACTGCTGGTATTTATATGATTGCTCGAAGCAATTTATTATATACCATGGCTCCTGGTACACAAACATTGGTTGCAGTTGTAGGGTTGGCTACAGCCATTTTTGCAGCTACCATTGCATTAAAGCAAAATGATATTAAAAAAGTATTGGCTTATTCTACAGTAAGTCAGTTAGGTTATATGTTTTTAGGATTGGGTGTAGGTGCATACACTGGCGCAGTGTTCCATGTAATGACGCATGCATTTTTTAAAGCCTTGTTATTCTTGGGCGCGGGTTCTGTGATACATGCTATGCACCATGAACAGGATATTAGGAAAATGGGTGGACTAAAAAAACAACTTCCCATCACACATATCACTTTCTTATTGGCCTGTTTAGCCATTGCAGGGATCCCTCCCTTCTCAGGGTTCTTTTCAAAAGATGAAATACTGATGGCTGCTTTTGCAAAAAATCCTATTTATTATTATGTAGGATTAGGCGGTGCATTGATGACTGCATTTTATATGTTTCGTTTGTACACGCTAACCTTTTTGGGAGGGTTCAGGGGTACGCATGAACAGGAACATCATTTGCAGGAGAGTCCCGCCGCTATGACCATACCACTGATTGTTTTAGCTATATTATCTGTTGTTGGTGGATGGATTGGAATACCCGAAGTATTCACAAAAGAAGCGCATAGTTTAGCACATTTTCTAGCACCCATTTTTGCTGGCTCCACACAATTAACAGAACACCACCATCTAGAAGCATCCCAAGAATGGATTATGATGGGCGTTTCTACCTTTTTGATTGTAGGCGTTATCGTTTATACTATTGTGAGTTATAAAAAATACCAAGAAACAATAACAGAAAATTCTGGACTAACAAAGTTGCTAGAAAACAAATGGTATATCGACGAATTATATGATACCATAATTGTGAACCCTTTGCACTATATAGCAGGGTTTTTCAAAAATATTTTTGAGAAAAACGGCATAGATGGAGCGGTCAATGGGGTTGGGAAATTGGTAAGCTATAGTTCTAGACAACTGCGCTTATTACAAAGTGGACAAATTGGAAATTATGTAATGATTATGGTGTTGGCAATAGTGGTGTTTGTATTGGTTTGGTTTAATGACCTCACCATTATGTATTATTTGAATCGTTTATTTAAAATGGCTTAGTCGCGTTAAAGAAAGTATATGATCCCTGTATTACTCATATCGATTCCATTGTTAAGCGGATTAGCAGCATTCCTGTTAAAAGGTTCGCCTGCTTCCAAGGCATTTGCCTTAGCTTCTTCATTGGCAACATTGGCTCTAGCCCTTGTGGCTGTTTTTAGCAAAGGCGTATTGTTTTATGATGCGGCTTGGTTGCCTTCATTAGGCAGTAAGTTTTCATTGATGCAAGACGGTATGAGCAAAATGCTTTGTTTGTTAACAGCCATATCGTTTGTTATTGTGTTGTTGGCCACCTACAAAAACGACTACCAGAAATCGCCCGCTTTTTATGGCTTACTGTTGCTCACGCAAGCAGGACTAATGGGCGTCTTTTTATCAGCCGATGCATTACTATTTTATTTTTTCTGGGAGTTGGCTTTAATACCCGTTTATTTCCTTTGCTCCATTTGGGGAGGAGAAAAAAGGATTGCCGTTACCTTTAAATTTTTCATCTACACTTTTATAGGCTCATTGTTGATGTTGGTGGGGATATTGTTTGTGTATTCGCATACTACAGACCATTCATTTGCCCTGCAGTCATTTTATGAAGTAAAGTTGTATGCAAAAGATCAGGCTATAGTGTTTGCATTATTCTTTATGGCATTCGCTATTAAAATGCCCATCTTTCCCTTTCATACTTGGCAACCCGATGCCTATGAACAATCGCCAACTGCTGTAACGATGATCTTGAGTGGGGTGATGGTAAAAATGGGCTTATACGCTGTAATCAGGTGGTTAATACCTATGGTTCCAGGTGCTGTACACGGACACGCAAATCTTGTACTAGTGCTTTGTATCATCGGAATGATTTATGCATCGCTTATTGCCATTCGTCAGGATGATATCAAACGATTAATTGCCTATTCCTCTATAGCGCATATTGGTTTAATGTGTGCAGCCATATTTGTGCAAAACCAAATTGGATTAGAAGGTGTAATGATTCAAATGTTTAATCACGGAATTAATGTAATTGGACTATGGATTATAGCAGATGTGATAGAGCAACAGTTTGGAACAAGAAAGATTAGTGAATTGGGTGGACTAGCCCAAAAAGCCCCGATCATGGCGGTATTATTGGTGTTGATGGCATTAGCAAATATTGCTTTACCATTAACCAATGCATTTGTGGGCGAATTCTTAATGTTTAATGGACTGTTCCAATTTAATAGTTGGATGGCAGGAATAGCTGGGGTAAGTATTATTCTAGCAGCTGTGTATACATTGAATATGATACAAAAAGTGTTTTATGGTAATACCGTAGAGAAAACAAAAGATGCAGTAGAGATTGGTTTTCATGCACATTTGGCAATGGGTATTTTGGTGGCAATGGTGTTGGTATTCGGTTTGTATCCGCAACCATTGATCGAATTGACAAAGGATACAGTGAACGCAATATTCGTACAACGATAAATGAACAAAGGGCTTTTATAAAAAAGGCTTATTAAGATAATAGTTATGAATGCAATAATTGTTTCGGCTTTAATGGGAGTAGTAATGATGTTTAGTGGCATCATGATTCAGCATAAATCCATGATGAAGCATATAGCATCGGGTGGATTGCTATTGTTGTTAATAGCGAATTTATTACAGACCTATGGCGGTTTTGAGATTAAGATAGACACGCATGACCTTTTGCATTTTGACCGATTTGGAAATTTTTTCAATACCATTGCTATTATCGCCACCTTGATCTATGTACTATTGAGTGGAAAGGACATTGAAAAAACGGGGGTACATCCTGCAGAGTATTTTGCACTTATTTTCTTTGTACTATGCGGTGTAACTATACTTAGTTCTTTTAATGGATTGTTGATGTTGTTCTTAGGAATTGAAATCATGTCCATTCCATTGTATATTTTAACGGGTACAGATAAGCGCAACCTAAAAAGCAATGAAGCAGCACTGAAATACTTTTTAATGGGTTCCTTTTCAACCGGAATCATGTTAATGGGTATTGCGTTGATCTATGGTGGAAGCGGATCATTTGGTATTCATCCTGCAATTCCTGAGGTATCTCCTGCAGGTATGCCTAAAGTGTCATTCATTATTGTGGCAGGATTGATTCTACTATTTGTATCCATGTGTTTTAAGGTATCTGCAGCTCCTTTTCATTTTTGGACCCCTGATGTCTATGACGGCGCACCAAGTGTGTTTACTTCATTTATGGCTACTATTGTAAAAGCAGCAGGCTTCTTTGCTTTTCTACGTTTGTTTGAATCGCAGAGTGCGTTAATGGGTGCGTCTTGGAAAATTTTATTATCGTTTGTAATCATTGCTACTTTATTAATTGGAAATATCACTGCAGTATTTCAACAAAGCGTAAAACGCATGCTGGCCTATTCAAGCATTGCACAAGCTGGTTTTATGCTATTTGCATTATATGGTGGAAACGATTTGAGTAAAGAAGGTATTTTATTATATACCGCTGCTTATAGCCTTGCAACTATCGGCATTTTTGCCGTCTTGATTAAAATGAAAGACTATACTTTAGATGGATTCAATGGTTTGTCAAAAACGCAGCCTGTTTTGGCATTCACCACTACCATTTGCCTTTTATCGTTATCGGGTATTCCTTTGACTGCTGGCTTTTTTGCCAAATATTATATGTTAGCAAGTGTACTTAAAGCAGGAGGAGCTGTTTGGTTAGTGCTAGTGGCTGTATTGTTTGCAGCGGTTAGTGTCTATTATTATTTCCGTGTCATTCAGGCTATGTACTTCAAGGAAGGGACTGCCGATACCGAAGAAATTACCAGCACTTTTAAGGCGGGAATGATTTTTGTGGCTGGTTTGATCGTATTAATTGGTGTGCTACCCTCTGTATTGCTCAGTTATTTCTATTTTTAACCGCTCTTCATATTTATCTCTGCAGTTTCTTTCAATAGCACAATCTCAATTACCTTTAAAGTATTGAAGGTTTAATTTATAACTGCATGACCACTTTAGATTCCCTGAGTTTAGCATGGCGCACCGTTAAAAGCAATAAGCTTAGAACGAGTATTACTGTGGCCATTATTGCCTTTGGTATTATGGCATTGATTGGCATTATTACAGCCATTGAAGCCATGAACCAGAGCTTAAAAGAGAGCTTTTCTTCAATGGGGGCTAACGCATTCAGCATCCGTTTTAAGGAGTCAAATGTTCGCTTTGGCAATGGCGGAGGTGATTTTAAGAAAACCAAGCGAGGAAAGAAAGAGAAGAAGTCGAATTTGGGTAAACCCATTCGTAAAGAAGAGGCAGAATATTTTAAAGCAGGATTTGAATATCCAGGTTCAATCACTTCTATTTATCGACGTGGACCGGGCGGGCAGGAAATACACTATGAAGAAAAAAAGACCAATCCGCAAATTGCTATTTGGGGAGGGGATGATAATTATTTGTTAGTGAATGGTTATTCGGTTGATTTAGGAAGAAATTTAAATGGGTTGGATATTCAGAGTGGACGAAATGTTTGTTTGATTGGAAGCAATGTTGCCGCAAAATTATTTGGAGACAAGCCTGAAAAATCTGTTGAAAAAATTATTCGTGTTGGGAGTGTTCCGTATAGGGTGATAGGTTTATTAAAAAGCAAGGGTTCAAGTGCCATGTTGCGTCAAGACGATGTGATTGTTACATCCTATACCAACCTACGAAGGTTCTCTAATGGCAATCCTTCTTATATGGTTGGGGTAATGGTAAGTAATGTAAAAGAGTTGGATGTGGCAACTGGAGAAGCGACTTCAGTTTTTAGAGCAGTTAGAAAATTATTACCTGTAGAAGATGATAATTTTGTGATTGAGAAAAGCGACAAGTTTGCTGAATTATTTATAGGATTCTTGAGTAGCATCACTGGATCAGCTGGAGCCATTGGATTGATCACTTTGATTGGCGCTGCCATTGGGTTGATGAATATTATGTTGGTAGCGGTAAATGAACGAACCAAAGAAGTAGGGTTGATCAAAGCAATTGGAGGTAGAAGTAAGAATGTTCGTCAGCAGTTCTTGTTCGAAAGTTTGATCATCAGCTTGCTTGGTGCTTTGTTTGGAATTATTTTAGGTGTATTAGTAGGGAATCTATTTTCCATCATATTAAAAACAGGCTTTGTGGTACCGTGGGCCTGGGTCATTATAGGAATAGTTATCTGTTCTGTGGTAGGGTTGGCAGCTGGAATTTATCCTGCTATGAAAGCCGCCAAATTAAATCCAATTGTGGCGTTGCGCTACGAATAATTAAGCGCATTGGTTGTTAAAAACTGTGCATTCGCTACGCAATATTGACCTAATTAATTTTTAAACTCTTTCAATTTTTCATTGATATAATAAAGAAGATCTTCATCACTTGGATGGTCTCTAAGCCAGTTGTACGGTGGTCTACTTTGCTGCATAAAATTGCGCAATTGTTCCTCTTTAAATCCGGTTGATTCAGCCACTAGTTTTTGTGAATAGCGATAATTGATATAAGCTTCTCTTTCGTTTTTATCGAAGAAATCCAAAGCCCTTCTTTTACTTTTTTCATGTTTAGAAAATCGGTCGATACTAATGCCCAGTCCAGCGCCAGAATTGGCCAATGCGAAAGTTGGTTTTTTGTAGGAAACCATATCGTGTAATAAATCGTTTCTTCTTTCCATACTATCCATTTGATAAGCACTCATGCCTTTAGCGTAAACTGTAACATTGCCTAGGTCATGCGCAAGTGGTGAAGCAAACAATTCAATGGAATCATTCAAGAGCATTTGCTTAGTAATGCTTATCGTATCAAAGTGGTATCCAACTGCAGCAAAAGCAACTATATCATTTTCTTTAATGACCAATTTAAATCGGCCATTATTTCCTGTCATAACAATTTGGTTACTGTTATTATTGCTAATGCTTGCAAGTACAACAGGAGCGTGCGTAACACTATCTCTCAAGTAACCAATAAAGGGTTTATTTTTTTGCGCTTGAAGTTGAACGAAAAAAATTATAAAAAGGAAGGTCAAAAAGCGTTGCATCTGTACTATTTGTGCAAAGGTATTGAAACTGTATCTTCAACAATATGAAAATAAACTTGTCATGCTGAAAGCAAACAAGGCAGTCTGAAAAAAAACAGAGGCAGCTAATGAAAGCGCCTCTATTTTTTTGACTTTTGACTTTTGACTTCAGTCTCCTGTCTCTATTTCGGATCTAAGCCTTGCTTGATTCTTTCTGACAAATCTTGCAAATGTACTTTACTGAGTTTATCTCCATAAGCACCGGCAGCTGTATTGATTTGTGAACGTAATGCAACCAGTTGAGCCCTAACTATTGCAGGTACGTCTGATTTTTTTACATCCAATATGGCTTGTTGAGGGCCACCAAAATTAATAGTAACTGTAATTCCTGTAGTAGGATTCAAGATACCCAGTAATCTTTCTACATAAGCTCTTTGTAAAAGCCTACGATAAGTATCAATAGTTTTTTTGCTACTCAGTTCACTGAAAATACCGGATTGAACGTCATTCAATAATTCAAATGCATTGTAAGCTTTATCAGCTCCAAAACGTTCAGCACTTAGTTGCAAGCGACCAAGTCTATCTCCACTAACTAAAGAGTTCAATCCACTTTCTTGTGCAGTCATGATTGGATCGCTTGCAACAGGATTATTAATCTTGTTCCAAAGGTCTTTGTCCATTAACCAAGTAGGTGTTTCAAATAATTGTTTGTTAAGGAAAGCCACTGCTTCTTTTTGACGTGCTTTAGGTGTAATCTCATAAACCGCTTCATTTTGTTCTGCAGTTTTGAATGTTTCATACACGCCAGCAACGTTAGCAGTCACATGGCCCATATACCTTCTATACTGTCCAATTAATTGGCCATAAATGGTGCTAATATTCTCGTTTTGATCTGCTTCTTCTTTGGTCCATTCTGGCAAACCTTTCATGACCCTTTTCAGGTTCATGATGCCATATTCACTTGCTTTAACAGCGTTATCACTCAAGTCTTCACTCTGACTTCGAGGATCGGCTCTGTTACCTGATTCATAAGTACCAAACCAATGACGAGGATTTTCTTTTAACGCGGCAGTCACCATTTTGCTACCTGCAAATTTGGTTTCTTCTTCTGTTTTGCCTGGAATATAACCGTAGCCCCATTTCATGGCCCATTTGTCGTAGTCGCCAATTCTAGGATACAAACCTTTGCGAGCAATATTATCTTCTGGTTGGGCTACATAGTTGAAACGTGCATAGTCCATGATTGAACCCGTATGTCCATTTGCTTCAATCCAAGTTTTGTCGCGCAATTTCTCTACTGGTGTTTTGCTACTGTTACCCATATTATGTCTGAGTCCAAGGGTATGGCCAACTTCGTGAGAAGAAACGAAGCGAATTAAATCGCCCATTAGTTCATCGTCGTATTTCATTTTTCTTGCACCAGGATCAACTGCTGCTGTTTGAATCATATACCAATCGTGTACCAGTTTCATTACATTGTGGTACCAACCGATATGGCTTTCCATGATTTCGCCGCTACGTGGATCGTGCACATTTGGTCCGTAGGCGTTTTCAACATTCGAGGCAAAATAACGCAATACGGAAAAGCGTGCATCTTCCATACTCATAGTTGAATCATTTTCAGGCCATTCTTTACCCATGATGGCATTCCTGAAACCGGCTTTTTCAAAAGCAGCTTGCCAGTCGTTGATACCAGCAATTAAGTGTTTACGCCATTGTTTAGGAGTTGCTGGATCTATATAGTAGATGATGGGTTTCTTAGGTTCTACCAATTCGCCCTTCATCCATTTTTCCATTTCGCCATCTTTTGGCTCCAAGCGCCAACGAACTGCAAAAGCAACGTTTTCAACTTCTTGTTGATCATCGCTATAACGAACAAAATCGTCTGTGAAAAATCCAACCCTACGATCGGCGATTCTTCTTTGCATAGGTGTTTTAGGTAACAAGAGTAATGAAGTATTCATTTCCAAAGTAACAGCACCTGCATCGTTTGCTGCTGGAATGCTAGCTGGAGCACCAGGGCCAGCAATTGTTAAACCACCGCCTGCTGCAACAATATAGGTTTTTATCGTTTTTATTTCAGTGTTAATGGGGAAGGTATTTATTTTGTTAATAAATGACCTATCAGCAGCAAGTGCAGCAAAATTATACCTGCGTTTACTACCAGGACTGAGACTAACGGCTTGGTTATCTCCTTTAAAAAAATCAGTCACATCAATAATGACACCGGTAGAGTCTTTATTAAATGCCGCAATAGGAAATGCAGCTGCAATGGCATTCACGTTAGAATTAGAAACAGCTTTGTAGATGTCTTGATTTTCGTTGGCGGTATTTACCAAAGTGATGGTGCGTAAGAAAATGGTATTATTAGGTCCTTTTTCGAAACTAACCGTTTGTTGGTTGGCAATTTCTCCACCATAGCCCGCCCCAGCAGGAACTTTGGTAAAACGAGCCACAGAAAGAATTTCTCTACCGAAAATAGAATCAACTATTTCGAAATAGTACTTCTCCTCTACTTTGTGTACGGTGAAAAGTCCCTTTTTAGAAATTGCTTTATCCGTAATAACGTCTTTGTAAGCTTTGGGATTTTGTCTTGGGGTGGCAGCACCAAAACCAGGTAATCCGCCAGTGGTAGGGACTCCTGTGGTTGGTGCGCCTGGAGTAGGAACTGGAGTTGGATTTGGAGGTCTTTG
>JANOYH010000225.1:0-2009 GCA_031428775.1 Bacteroidota bacterium | reverse complement strand
CAAATGAGCCAGCATATTCCAGCATTTTATTTTTGTCGCCCGAAATTTTATTTTTTGTAACAAGTATTAAATCGAGGTCAGAATATTCATCTAATTCATTCCTTATCCAAGAGCCAGTTACCGCCAAACCAATCACAGAATGATCTAATTTCAACGATTCAACAATTTGATTTGCAAAATCTATTTGCTTCATGAAATAAATTGTTTATAAATATAATAGCCAAGTCTTATCCCTAGGCGTTATTTACTAAAAATTCATCGTTTGCTAATTTATCAACTTATTTCATCAAAAAAGTCAAAAATGACAAACTAAACCCGTTTACCACTTTTGACTTTTGACTTTTGACTTTTGACTTTCTCTTACGCTTTATCCAGATTTTTGGTTAAATTAAACCCTACAAACAACCCGGCACCAGCCATAAAGAAAATGATTGCTGGATAAACGGCTTCATCGACAAGTGAGGTATAAGTAACCATTATTAAAGCTATAAATACACCTAATCCAATACCCATTAATAGCGTTGCGAGATTAAGGATAAATATTTTCCAAACTGGAGTAGTACTACTTGCGCCACTCATGAAAATACTGGCATCAGCTCCTTTTTCAATCAGGGCTAAACGCTCTTTGTTTCTGGTAGATAAATAAAGATAAAAAATGCCGAAAACGACAAAGAACAAACTGATTGGGATTAAGATTTCCATAATGCTGATTTTTTTGTTATTTTAATGTGTTCAGGATATAGGACGACAGCTTGTTTCGTTCGGTTACAGATTGCATGATTTTTATATTTGCACTACTGTAACCAGAGTCTATTTTCTATCGTCTAAAGTAATGTATTATGACAAATTCAGGTGATCAGGAACATATCCAAAAGGTACTTTTAGGCGATACCAATGCTTTTGCGGTATTGGTGAATCGTTATAAGGATATGGTTTTTACGCTTTGTCTGAAAATGGTTAATAATAGAGAAGAAGCGGAAGAACTTGCACAGGATAGTTTCATCAAAGCATATCGTTCTTTGAACCAATTTAAGGGTGAATCTAAGTACTCTACTTGGTTGTATAAAATTGCTTATTATACTTGCCTCGATCGGCTCAAGAAGTTAAAAAAGGAAAAACAAATAGTAGCCATCAATACCTATTCTAATGAACAGATTGCCTCCTTACAAACTGATTTTGAGCAGTTATTGGAAAGGGAAAGACGAGAACTTGTTCAGGAATGTTTGCAATTATTACCTGCAGAAGAAAGATTCTTATTAACCTTATATTATTTAGAAGAACAATCCGTAAAAGAAATAGCACAAATCATTGGCACAACAGAAGGAAATATAAAAGTAAAACTATTCAGAAGCAGAAATAAATTGATCACTTTCTTACAAGTACAAACAGTTACAAAAAATAGTAAACATTATGTTACAGAATAATGAAAAACAGCTAGAAAAATTGGTAGAGAAAATGATGACAGAAATACATACAGAAACTACTTCTGATGAATTTACTACCAAACTCATGATGCGCGTGCATGCTTTGTCTCCTGAAAAAAGCATTACCTATCAACCCATTATCTCAAAAACAGGTTGGATATTCATCCTTCTCTGTATGTTTACTATAATGGGTATTATTATAGCCAACGCAAATGATACAAAATCTGACTGGTTTAATTTAGATGGCATGAACCATTTTTTAATAAAAATCTCACAGAATTTTACACTATATCAATACTCCTCCATCAGTATCTATGCAGTATTATTAACTACCCTTATGTTTTTTGTACAAATAAATGTACTAATTAGAAAGTATCAAAAAAGCTTAGGAATGTAAGCTCATTGAAAAGCTTGTTGAGATTAAGATACTATCCTCTGAAATAGTTGTTTATGCTACACCTTAGAGCAAAAAAAACCACCTCATAAAGGTGGTTTAGTGCCCAGGACTGGATTCGAACCAGCACATCCTTGCGAACGCTGCGACCTGAACACAGTGCGTCTACCAATTTCGCCACCTGGGCAGGT
>JANOYH010000224.1:0-3733 GCA_031428775.1 Bacteroidota bacterium | reverse complement strand
TGAGCATGGTTGAAAGCGCCTCACGCAAGAATTCGCGTTGACTAACTTTTTGTCCCTCTATTTTATATGCCTTTGCAACTGCTACATAATCTGGACTAGCGATGTCAACAAATGAATAGCGTTTGTCGTGAAATAATTGCTGCCATTGACGTACCATACCTAAAAATTCATTATTCAAAATCAGGATTTTTATATCCACTTCACTTTGCATAATGGTACCTAATTCTTGTATAGTCATTTGCACACCACCATCCCCAATAATTGCTACTACGGTTCTATCGGGTGCACCAAATTTTGCCCCGATAGCTGCAGGAAGCGCAAAGCCCATGGTTCCCAAGCCGCCTGATGTTACATTGCTTTTACTTTCATTAAACTTTGCATACCTACAGGCTACCATTTGGTGTTGACCCACATCGGTAACTATCACAGCATTTCCTCCAGTTAATTCATTGAGGTTGCGAATTACTTCGCCCATTGTTAATATTTCTGTGGATGGATTCAATTCTTCATGAATCACTTCTTTTTCTTCTTCGAGTTGGTATTCTCTAAATCTGTTCACCCATAGCGGATATACTTTTGCCTCTATTAATTTTGTCAACATGGGTAAAGTTTCTTTGCAATCGCCCCACACACCTACTGTTGCTTTCACATTCTTATCAATCTCTGAAGGATCAATATCAAGGTGAATAATTTTTGCTTGTTTTGCGTATTTATCTAAGCGGCCCGTTACCCTATCATCAAATCGCATCCCTACAGCAATCAATACATCACAATCATTCGTCAATACATTTGGACCATAGTTACCATGCATGCCTAACATCCCCACATTTAAAGGGTGTTCTGTAGGCAAAGCACTCAAGCCTAAAATAGTCCAGGCAGCTGGTATGCCGCTTTTTTCTACAAATGTTTTGAATTCTTTTTCTGCTTTTCCTAAAATCACGCCCTGTCCAAATATTATAAATGGTTTTTCGGCTTTATTGATTAGTTCGGCTGCATCTGCCACATACTCTTTACGTATGATTGGTTTTGGGCGATAACTCCTGATATGGGAACAGGGTAAATACCCTTCGTAATCGAATTGTTGTAGTTGTGCATTCTTGGTAATATCAATCAATACCGGTCCGGGTCTACCGCTTCTAGCTATATAAAAAGCCTTTGCCAACACTAATGGAATTTCAGTAGCATCGGTAACTTGATAATTCCATTTGGTTACTGGTGTAGTGATATTGATGACGTCTATTTCTTGAAAAGCATCTGTCCCTAATAAATGTGCATATACTTGACCTGTTATACAAACTAAGGGTGTGCTATCAATCATAGCATCTGCCAAACCTGTTACAAGGTTTGTTGCCCCGGGTCCGCTTGTTGCAAAGACTACTCCACATTTTCCTGAAGTTCGAGCATACCCTTGACCTGCGTGAATGCCTCCTTGTTCGTGGCGCACCAAAATATGTTTTAGTTTTTCGTGGTAATCATATAAAGCATCATAAATGGGCATGATAGCACCGCCGGGATATCCAAAAATGGTATCTACCCCTTCAGCAATAAATGCATCAAGTACGGCTTGTGAGCCAGAGCGTTTTATAGTTGCTATTTTCGGTTCTACTGCGATTGTTTCGCTTACTTTCTCTATTGTTGACATCAGCTGTAATTTTAATTTTAATATTTTTATGCTTCATCGGTTACACAACCTTCAGATGCATCTTTTACACATTGTGCATATTTAAACAATAATCCTTTTGTTGCTTTTAGTGCAGGTTGTTTCCAATTGGCCCTGCGTGTTGCAATAATTTCATCATTGACCTGTAAATGAATGGTATTATTAACTGCGTCTAATTCAATCACATCATCGTCTTCCACTAAGCCTATCAATCCGCCTACAAATGCTTCTGGTGTAATATGTCCCACTACAAATCCATGTGTTCCTCCACTAAACCTACCATCAGTTATTAAAGCAACCGATTTGCCCAAACCCGCGCCAATAATGGCTGAAGTGGGTTTCAACATTTCTGGCATGCCGGGTGCGCCTTTTGGTCCAACGTGTTTTATCACAACCACATCACCACTTTTTATTTTACCACTATTGATCCCTTTAATCAATTCTTGTTCACCATCGAAAACCCTAGCCGGACCAACAAATTTTTCTCCTTCTTTACCACTGATCTTTGCAACTGATCCTTTTTCTGCTAAATTTCCGTAGAGAATTTGCAAGTGTCCTGTTGCTTTTAATGGTGTTTCTAAAGGCAAGATGATTTTTTGCTTGTCAAAATCCAGGTCAGGTATGTCTTCCAAATTTTCCGCAATGGTTTTACCTGTTACAGTTAAACAGTCGCCGTGCAAGAACCCTTTCTTTAACAAATATTTCATCACTGCTGGAACGCCCCCATATTGATGTAAGTCTTGCATCAAATATTTTCCACTTGGCTTGAAATCTGCCAACACTGGTGTTTTATTACTGATCAATTGAATATCATCTTGGGTTAAAGGAACATCCACACTTTTTGCCATAGCTATCATATGCAAAACTGCATTCGTGCTTCCTCCTAAAATCATGATCACTGTAATAGCATTTTCAAATGCTTTACTTGTCATGATATCTTTTGGCTTAATATCTTTCTCTAATAATAATTTAATTGCCTTACCTGCGTCTGCACATTCTTTTTGTTTCTCTTCACTCAACGCCGGATTTGAAGACGAATAGGGTAAACTCATACCAAGTGCTTCAATGGCACTAGCCATAGTATTAGCAGTATACATTCCACCACATGCGCCTGCACCAGGGCAAGCATGTTGAACAATTCCTTTAAAATCTGCTTCTGATAATTGGCCTGCCATTTTTTGTCCCAGTGCCTCAAATGCAGAAACGATATTTAGGTCTTGTCCGTTATAACGGCCCGGTGCAATAGTACCACCATACACCATTATGGATGGGCGATTTAGTCTTCCCATTGCTATCAATGAACCCGGCATATTTTTATCACAACCTGGAATGGCAATTAGGCCATCATAATATTGCGCGCCACAAACAGCTTCAATACTGTCTGCAATAATATCTCTGCTTACCAATGAATAACGCATGCCATCTGTTCCGTTACTCATACCATCACTAACGCCGATGGTGTTGAAGATGAGTCCAACTAAATTATTTTCCCATACACCTGCTTTTACCGTTTTAGCAAGATCATTCAAATGCATATTGCATGTATTGCCATCATAACCCATACTCACAACACCTACCTGTGCTTTATGAAGGTCTTCATCTGTTAACCCAATTCCATAGAACATGGCTTGTGCTGCGGGTTGTGTTGGATCCAGTGTGATGGTTTTGCTATACTTATTTAGTTCCATAATTGATAATGCTTAAATGAGCTCCCTTTATTTTATTTTTTATACCTGCCGATATTAATTTTTCTTGTTCAAATTTATTGAACTCCTTTTTCTATGATTATTGCTTTATAGGCATCTTTAACTTTTTTACTGACAGTATCATTCCAATTTTTTTGAAATGCTTTGCCATCTAGGCTTTCCCAACCTATCACTTCAGCGGCTGTGCCACAAAAGAAAGCTGCGTCTGCAGTATACACTTCATCCACAGTAAAGAATTTTTCTATTACTTCAATGTTGTTCGACTGACAAATTTCCAATACAGTAGCTCTAGTAATACCTGGTAAAATATTCCCTAATGAAGGCGTAAATAGCATTCCGTCTTTTTCATAAAACATATTAGCACCCG
>JANOYH010000223.1:0-3642 GCA_031428775.1 Bacteroidota bacterium | reverse complement strand
GTGAAGGCTGAAATAAGACTATACGACCGCTTATTTAAAGTGGAAGATGTAGCAAATGCAGAAGGCGATTTCAAGGACTATATCAATCCTGATTCATTACAAGTGATAGCAAATGCATATGTAGAGCCTGCATTATTAAACGACCATTCTGCCAGTACTTATCAGTTTATTCGAAAAGGTTATTTTGTGTTGGATAAAGATAGTACTGATTCTCAATTGGTATTTAATAGAACGGTAACCTTGAAAGACAGCTGGAATAAAGAGGTTAAAAAAGGATAGCAGATGGATTTATTGCAAGCATTCAAAGAACATTGGCAAAGAAACTTTGCTCATTGTACTACCGCCAATGCTCATTTGTTATTAGCAGTGAGTGGAGGGGTGGATAGTATAGTGCTTACAGAACTGATAGCTAAATCTGGTTTCGATTTTACCATCCTTCACGTTAATTTTCAACTGCGCGGCGCTGATAGTGAAAGGGATGAGCTGTTTGTTGGTGAGTTGGGAAAAAAATATGAAAAATCTGTAGTAGTTCAGAAATTCGAGACCAATAGTTATGTAACAGAAAATGGGATCGCTATACAAGAAGCGGCTAGAAACCTTCGGTACCAATGGTTTCAAGATTATTTACTTATGCAACAGTTGACTGATGTTAATAAGAAATATCTCATTCTAACAGCACATCATGCAGATGATAATATTGAAACCGTATTGATGAATTTTTTTAGGGGTACAGGCATTCAGGGTATGCGGGGGATTCTGCCATTTCAAAAAGATCGTTCATTATTGAGGCCATTACTTCCTTTCAAAAAAGAAATGTTGTTTCAATGGGCTAAGGAAAATGCATTGGACTTTGTAGAAGACTCGTCCAATCAATCAACTAAATATACCAGAAACTTTTTCCGAAATCAATTGATACCCGAGATACAGCAGGTCTTCCCTCAAGCCCCAACAAATATTCTTCAGAACATTGATAGGTTTAAAGAAGTAGCCGACATTTATCAGGAGTCAATTGATGCTAGGCTGAAACTATTGATGGAAAGTAAAGGGAATGAATGGCATATTCCATTGTTGAAATTAAAGCAATCCAATTATTTGTCAACCATTATTTGGGAGCTGATCAAACAATTTGGTTTTTCAGCCAATCAAATTTCTGAAGTGATTAAACTCATGGATGCAGGTAATGGTAGTCATCTTGATTCAGCTTCACACCAAATTATAAGGAACAGAAAATGGTTGGTGATTGCCCCAATTGAAACAAAACAAGCTGTGCATATAGTTATTGAACAGGATGTGCCTTTTGTTGCATTTCAGTTAGGTAGCATTGAAATAAACCTGCAGCAACAATTAAATATTGAATTGAGTACAGATCCCTTACACGCAATGTTGGATGCAAAAATGATTACATTCCCCATGCTATTACGGAAGGTTCAAACAAGCGACTATTTCTATCCACTTGGTTTGGGAAAAAAGAAGAAAATTAGTCGCTTTTTAAACGATCAAAAATTATCTAGAACAGCCAAAGATCAGGTCTGGGTATTGGAATCCAATCAGAAAATTATTTGGGTAATAGGATTGCGCATTGATGATCGATTTAAAATTAGCACAGCCACGAAACAATTGCTATCACTGCGTTTAAAAGCTAACTAATATAGTTAGACACTTGTTGGATAAAAGCTTCTAAGGGACGGTAAGCACTTAGAAATTGACAACAAATAATTAAAAAGACAATTCCAAAAACGGCTCCCCAGATATGCGCAGAATGGTTGATATTACCATGCCCTTTTTTTGCCATATAGGCAGAAAGAAGTAAGTACAATGGTCCGAATATAAAGCCCGGAATATGAAAAGGAATAGGAAAAATGCCCATACCCATGGTTGGGTTTAAAAATATACCAGCAAAGATTACCGCAGATACTGCACCTGAGGCACCTAGGCTTCTATAATGGTAATTGTTTTTATTTTGAAAATAAGTGGGCAGTAAACAAACGACTAATGCGGCAATATAAAGGATGATGTATAAAGCCTTTCCCATGCTCCCAAAAATTGCTTCAAAAGCCCTTTCTACCATATCACCAAACAAATAAAAAGAATACATATTAAAAGCCAAATGCATAATATCTGCGTGAATAAATCCGCAACTAATAAATCGATACCATTGATTGTGATTGG
The DNA here is from genome assembly GCA_031428775.1 of Bacteroidota bacterium. Classification (GTDB taxonomy): domain Bacteria; phylum Bacteroidota; class Bacteroidia; order Chitinophagales; family Chitinophagaceae; genus Sediminibacterium. The sequence goes on along the minus strand of JANOYH010000223.1, from coordinate 1,473 downwards.
TAATGGCAGGTGGATAAAAGATTAAATCGTTGGTGATTTTTTCATTGGAAAAGGCAGTAAATGATATAATACAAGTAAGGGCAACAATGGCGAGCGTAATAGTTATCATGAGGCAATTTACAATTTTACTGGAACCTGTAAGAATATTCAACTATCAATATTCTGTTATGTTTATTAAAGACACCTATTTTTACATCCTATCGTATGGTGCTACTTAAACGTGGTGGTATTTTTCATTTCTTAAAATACTACACGCACGGTATATCTGTTCTGCAAGTATTAGTCGCACGAGCATATGCGGGAAAACCAATTTCGATAAACTCCAAATCAGGTTTGCCCTTTTAGAAATGGATTCATCCACACCAAAAGCCCCGCCAATCAGGAATACCAAACGTTTGGTGCTTTCATTGGCATGTTGTTGTAGCATTTTTGCAATTCCTGGAGAGTTAAATAAAGTTCCTCGTTCATCTAACAATACCAGAAAATCATCCACTTGTAATAGTTGTAATATGGCCGCCGCTTCCGCTTTTTTAAGGGCAAGCTCTTGTAAACTGGCTGCATTTTTAGGTGCAGGTATCAGCTGCCAAGCCACAGAAAAGTATTTGGTAATCCGATGGGTAAAGTCCTCAATACCCGGTTGCACATAGGCTTCGTGGGGTTTACCAACAGAAAGAAAGAGCATCTTCATGGATTAAAATTAGTGGGTTGTTGGCAAGATGAAAAATTCTTATCAAAAGGAATGTACAGGATGGTTTCTTGATCAGAACTATTTATTTTCAAATTGCTTAGTACCTGAATATGAAAAAAAATAGATGCTTGTTAATGATTGTTTGTTGTAGTATGCTTTCTTTTCAATTAGCTGCCCAAACTAAAATGCCTCCTAAACCCGTTTTTGATGATCCCATTTTTCATGGTGCGGCAGATCCTGTGTTGGTATTTCATCCCAAAGAAAAAGTTTGGTGGATGTTTTATACCAATAGGAGGGCAACCATCCAGGATAGTACTGTTTCTTGGGTACATGGCACCAAAATTGGTATTGCCATTTCAAAAGATGGCTTGAATTGGACCTATCAGGATACGGCCAATATTAATTATCGCCCCGATGTTGGCTACACTTTTTGGGCACCTGAAATCATTGCAGATAACGGTATTTTTCATATGTATTTGTCTTATATCCCTGGCATTTTTACGCACTGGAACCATCCTGCTTACATTGTTCATTTAACAAGTAAGGATTTGATGAAATGGGATTATCAGTCCACCTTACAACTTTCCTCCAATAAAGTGATTGATGCCAATGTATTGAAGTTGCCTACTGGTGGTTGGCGTTTATGGTACAATGATGGGGCTGATGGGAAATCGATGTATTATGCGGATAGTAAGGACTTGTATCAATGGGAAGATAAGGGCAAGGTTAAAACAATTGGTAGAGGTGAGGGGCCAAAAATATTTGAATGGCAGGGCATGTATTTT
>JANOYH010000222.1:0-22397 GCA_031428775.1 Bacteroidota bacterium | reverse complement strand
CTTTTTCAACATCTGCTGCTAAAAATTGGAAAAAACTGAACTTATAATAAGCAATTGCAGTGATGAAAAAAGAAATGCCTAACCAGATCAATCGATTCAATGCAATGGTTCTGGTAAATGGTACCCAGATGGTGTTTTTCTCTGATGGTGTAAAATAGCGTGTTTCTAAGTTGAAGGTATTCAACATAAACGGATCTAATAATTTTACCAATTCTCTTCTTTCACTATCAGATACTAAAAAAGATGCCAATAGATAACTTATTAGCAAAAGTATACTTGCACTATACACTACTTTTACATTTCTAGTTATTGCTACTAATGAAAAGAAAATAGTTGACGCCAAAAGCATGTTTCCAAAAGCGAAATAAAAATAAGGTTGGAAATAATTCCATAAACCAAAGTGTCCAATTCGCTCCTCAGGAACCCATCCTAAATTTGGACCTACCAAAGTGCCAAATATTGAACCCCAGTTAAATGCAGATCCAATGATTAGAACAATTACAAACGAACCAATAAACCTTCCCCAGAAATAACCAAACTTAGTAATTGGATAACTAAATAAATATTGTCGCGTCTGGTGTTCAATATCTCTATAAAGTGGTACGCCCATTACGGCTGAACAAACTAACATCATTACCATACTGAAAGTGATATTTGCATTAGCCATTACCCAGGGGGCATTATGAAATACTTTTTCTGAAGCTGGCGTAGAACCTGTTGCCATAGATAGAAATCCTATCAAAAAAAATAAGGAAAAATAAATATAAGTAGCGGGCCTTTTAAAGCGATAGCGCAACTCAAACAAAAATATTTGAAGGAACATAATGAAAAGTTTTGGGTTGGATTAAATAGTAACTACATCTACCTTACCTGAAATCTGATGAAAGTAAACATCTTCAAGAATTGGTGGAACTGCCACAAATCCTTCACTTGGAGTTGACTCACTAAAAATTCTTACGCTTAATCCCCCACTTTTCATTTGTACAGATATCACTTGTTCTGCTTCACGTAAAGCTGCAATAGCAGATTTAGCTACATTTTTCACATAAATTTTTCCATTCAATTCCTCAACCGCTTCTTCTGGTTGATCGTGTCTCAATAATTCACCCTGACAAATAATTGCAAAATCGGTACACAGTGTCCTTACGTCTTCTACAATATGAGTAGAAAGAATCACAATAGTATTATCGCCTATCTCACTCAATAGATTATAAAATCGATTTCTTTCTGCAGGATCCAACCCTGCTGTTGGCTCGTCTACTATAATCAATTTTGGGTTACCCAATAATGCTTGTGCAATGCCAAAACGTTGTTTCATGCCACCAGAATAGGTACCTAAATTTTTCTTGCGATCGTTATATAAATTAACTCTCTGTAGAAGCGCACCAACTGATTCTTTTCTTTCTTTACCATTTATACCCTTTAAACTGGCTATATGCATTAACATTTCCTCTGCATTTATTTTTGGATAAACACCAAAGTCTTGAGGCAAATAACCCAATAACCTTCTTACCGTTTCTTTTTCTTTTAAAACATCTAGATCATCCAAAAAAATAGAACCCTGATCAGCTTCTTGTAAGGTGGCAATAGTTCTCATCAAAGAAGATTTTCCTGCACCATTCGGACCTAATAATCCAAACATTCCCTGGTTAATTGTTAGTGAAACGTCGTTGATGGCTTTTACCCCATTTGAATAAGTCTTAGAAAGGTTCTGAATTTTTAATTGCATTTTTTGTGCTTGTTTTGAGGTGTTAGTAATGCTATTCAAAGTATGTTGATTTGTAGAAAGATGTGCATTTGTTGACTATTTAAAAACTATCTGCCGTTCTATATGCTTTTATTAATGCCAATTCCCCTTCCTTGCCAGGCATTGCATTCCCGTGTTCCATACCATAGACTCCCTGAAATCCTTTTGCATGGATGTGTTTGAAAATATTTTGATAATTGATCTCTCCAGTACCTGGTTCTTTTCTTCCGGGATTATCGCCTATCTGAAAATAGGCTATCTCGTCCCATGCTTGATCTATATTTTTAATCATGTCACCTTGATTCCTTTGCATATGATACATGTCAAACAAGATTTTACAAGAAGGACTATTAATAGCTTTACATATTGCATAGGTTTGATCACTTCGCCTTAGGAATAATTCGGGGGTATCACTCAATGGTTCTAATACCATAATCAACCCTTGTTTCTCTAATACCTCAGTACCCGCTCGCAACATTTCAATCACATTGGCTAATTGAAAATTTTCAGATTTGGTACGATCATAATTACCAGGAACTACCGTTACCCATTTTGCATGGCACTTTTTTGCCACTTCTAAAGCCTCTTTGCAATAGCTTACAAATTTTTCCCTCCACTCTTTTTTACCACTGGTCATGGATACTTGTAATGGCCACTTATCATACTGTATCACAAAAACACCCATAGTCATCCCAAGTTTGGCAAGGGTTTCCCCAATTCTAGCTTGCTCTTCAGGCGTTCTGCTCATCATCCCATTGTCTTCAATAGCCCTGAAACCCATACTATGGCCAAACTTTATCTGATCTACAAAATCTGGACCAGCATGGTTTTTAAACATCCCATCATGAAAGCCATAATTACACTTAAAAGGGATGGTTTCTTCTACTTGTTGAAGCGTATGTTCATTAGCTAATCCAATTGTTGAACTTACCATTGCTCCGCCTACTAATAGACTTTGTTGCATAAATTTTCTGCGTTCCATGCTTTGTTTTTATTACTAAATTTAACTATACATTTGTTAGAATCCGCATCTTCATGAAATTTATTTTATTCCTTTTTTGCTTCTTCCAAATGTTAATTTCAGTTGGACAACCCATTAAATTTCATTTTACCGAACAAAAAATGGGGTCTCCTTTCAATTTAGTTTTTGTTGAAAAAGATAGTATACAGGCCATTAAAATCTCAAAAGAGTGCTTTTTATTAGTTGATTCTTTGGTATCTATTCTAAGCGACTATGATAGTAGTAGCGAACTGAGTAAACTGAATGCAAACGCAGGAATAGGCCCCATTCAAGTGTCTCCTTTATTACTTGAAATTCTATTGTTAAGTAAATCTGCTTATGAGAAATCTGGACATAGTTTTGATATCAGTATTGGCCCACTGAGCGCTCTTTGGAGAAATGCCAGAAAAACCAAAAGCTTTCCCAAAGAGCAAGATGTACTATTAGCAAAAAAATTGGTCGGATTCGAAAATATCAAAATCGATAGTTTATCTCATACTGTTGAATTGACGCTAAAAGGTATGCGTTTAGACCTAGGGGGTATTGCCAAAGGATATGTGGCTGACCAGGTGCTACAATTATTGAATAAAAATTCAGTATTCTCCGCATTGGTAGACGCTGGTGGAGATATTTCAATGAGTAATGCTCCTCTTCTTACTAAAGGATGGCTGATAGGGATAAATGAACCCGAACAAAGGGAGAAATTACTTGCTACTAAAATACAAATTGCAAATAAAGCAGTGGCTACTTCGGGTGATGTTTACCAGTATTTGTTTCACAATGGAAAAAAATATGCGCATATCACCAACCCTTTAACTGGCTATGGGGTAACCTATCAAAGGAATGTGACCATTATAGCCAAAAACGGGGTTACGGCCGATTGGCTGGCAACTGCTTGCATTATCCTCCCAATTGCTGAAGCACTTGACATTGTTAAAAAAGAACAAGCGGAAGTTTTAATTTCTACGTTAGTAAATAAAAAAATAAAAATAATTAAAAGCAAAGGATTTGATCAATTTCTGTTTCAACCCAAGCAAGATTAATTTTCAACTATTGGCATTCACTTTCAGAATTTTCCTTACCTTAAATTTTCAAATTATTTGCTAGGTGAAACAATTTTTTTTCGCATTATCATTGCTTATTTCTTTTTCAGACATCAACGGACAAGTAGAACAAAGTAAATCAAAGGCTTACCAACAAAAAATTCCTGGATCCGCTCTATCCTTTACAATGCAACTGATACCTGCGGGTAATTTTCAAATAGGAAGTCCCACTACCGAAAAAAATCGAGAGAAAGACGAAGGGCCACAAAAGAAAATTCTACTATCAGCTTTCTGGATGGGCACTTTTGAAGTAACTAGAGACGAGTTTGACGTTTTTTTGAAAGACGAAATCACTAGCCAGAATGTTGATCTTGACGCTATCACTAGACCTAGTCCACAATATGTTGACCTCACCTGGGGAATGGGTAAAGAAGGGGGCTACCCTGCTAATAGTATGAGCCAAATGGGTGCACTAATGTATTGTAAATGGCTCTATCAAAAAACAGGCATTTTTTATCGACTACCCACTGAAGCAGAATGGGAATATGCTTGCAAAGCTGGCACGAAAACGTCCTATTTTTTTGGAAATGATATGAATCAACTGAAACAATACGCTTGGTTTTTAGACAATAGTGACGACAAGTATCAGAAAGTTGGACAAAAAATGCCCAATCCATGGGGCTTATATGATATGCTTGGTAATGTATTGGAATGGACAATGGACCACTATCAACCGGCTTATTATTCGGAGTTGAAAGATGGAACAATTGATCCAATAGTTCCAGCAAAAGCTATCAAATATCCAAAAGCACTTCGCGGGGGGAGTTTTGAAGAAACGGCTTTTGAATTAAGAAGCGCCACTAGGTTTCACTCAGATCCTATTTGGAATAAAAGAGATCCTCAAATACCAAAAAGCAAATGGTGGCTTACAGAAGCTAAAAACGTTGGATTTAGATTAGTACGTCCGGCTGAACAACCAAATGCAACAAATATTCAACAATTTTTCCTTACTTACATGGGCAAATAATCATTTAAATCAAAGTTTATGAACGATGCTTCTAACAATCCTTCACGCAGGGATTTTGTAAAAAACGCCTCATTAGTTGCAGGTGGATTAATGGCTTCTCCATTTCTAAGTCAAGCCAATTTTTTTTCCGGCGCAAGTGATACAATCAAAGTTGTATTGGTTGGCTGTGGCGGTAGAGGAACGGGTGCTGCCATGCAAGCACTTCAGAGTAAACAAAACGTGCAGTTAGTGGCAATGGCCGATGCCTTTAGAGACAATATTGATAAGTGTTATACAAACCTGCTATCTGAAGCTACCAGCGATGGTAAGGGTTTGGAAAAAAATATCCTTGTTCCTGAAGATAGAAAATTCACAGGGTTCGATGGCTATAAAAAAGCTATCGCATTAGCTGATGTTGTTATTCTTACAACTCCTCCTGGCTTTAGACCCATACACTTTGAAGAAGCTATCCGACAAAACAAACACGTTTTTATGGAAAAGCCTGTAGCAACTGACCCTGCAGGAATTCAAAAGGTATTGGCTACTGCATTAATAGCTAAACAAAAGAAATTAAATGTGGTAGTGGGTTTACAAAGACACTACCAAAATTCTTATCGCGAATTATATAATAGAAAAGATCTCATTGGCGATATCACTTCGGCGCAAGCTTGGTGGAATAACGATGGTGTGTGGGTTAGGCCAAGAAAAGCTGGTCAAACTGAAATGGAATACCAAATGCGCAATTGGTATTACTTTAACTGGCTTTGCGGCGACCATATCAATGAACAACATATCCATAATATTGATGTCATCAATTGGTTTAAAGGTGGCTTTCCAGTTAAAGCACAAGGTATGGGAGGAAGACAGATTCGTAACGGCAAAGAACATGGTGAAATATTCGACCACCATTTTGTTGAATTCCATTATGCCGATGGTTCTATTCTGAATCGTCAATGCCGTCATATCCCCGGCACTTCAAGTACAGTTGAGGAACTTTTAATTGGTACTAAAGGAAAAATCATGGCCGGTGCTGCAAGAATATTAGACGCAAAAGGTAATACTGTTTATCAGTTTAATAAAAAGACAGAAAACAACCCATACCAAACTGAACACGACGAGTTATTTGCTGCAATTGCAAAAGGCGAATACAAATTTGCAGATGCTGAAAATGGGGCTAAAAGCACTATGACTTCCATCCTTGGTAGAATGGCTACTTATAGCGGACAGGTCATAGAATGGGATAAAGCAATCAATTCCGGACTTGATATCCAACCAAAAATATATGCTTGGGATGCTACTCCACCCATAGTTCCAAACGCAGATGGGTTCTATCCTATAGCAATTCCGGGTGTGACTAAATATTAAAAAAATCTAGTCATAAATTTACTTGCCCGCATAAGCAATCATGGCAGACAATTCTTGCATGATATAATCCTTGCTGCCATTATATCCAACAGTTCTGAATTTAATATTCCCATCTTTACCAATCACAAATTTTGTGGGAATATTTTCTGCATTATATTTAATAGCCACTTCATATTCCTCGGGTTTCCCTTTTACTTTTTGATCTAACAAAATGTTGAAATTAACTTTAGTTTCTTTTATTAAACTGTTAACATCACTCAACCGATCTTTTTCAGAAGCATGATTTTCCCAAGTATCCACAAAAAGAAATACAACATTTGAACTGTCTTTATATTTATTTACCACAGACTGCATTGCAGGAAAAGATGCAATACAGGGGCCACACCAAGTTGCCCAAAAATCTAGTACCACCACTTTTCCTTTTAAAGCTGAAAGACTAACAATTTTACCCTGCAAATTCTTCAACTTAAAATCAGGTGCTTTTTTGTTGATGGCTTTACTAAGCAATTCCTCCTTTTTAAATTTAATACCGTTTGACTGTGCAAGAATGGTAGTTTGAGCACTCAATAATATCACAAATGAAAAAAATATTTTTATCATGGGAGCCTTTTAGGCCATCAAGATAAAAGAATTTGGAATTAATCAACTATTTTTAACAACCTATTTATACTTCAATTAAATAACTTGCATAGGCAACTTTATACGCTTGGCGCAATCATTTTATTGGTAATACTATGTGCTGGCACACTTCAGTACTGTAAACCCGCCAATAATGAATCTAAAAGTAATAGTAATGAACCCAATAGCTATGTTGGTGCAAATCAGTGCAAAAGCTGTCACGCCAACCAGTACGCAGATTGGTTAAAATCAGATCATTTTAAAGCAATTCAAGAACCGAATGATTCAAGCATGTTGGGCGATTTTAACAACAAATCATACCAAGCAGATGGAGTAACTTCTACTTTTTTCAAAAAGGATGGAAAATATTATATCAATACACAAGGTGAGGATGGCAAAAACCACGACTACCCCATTAAATACAGTTTTGGTCATTTCCCATTGCAACAATACCTAGTTGAATTTCCTGGTGGAAAACTCCAAGCCACCAGACAAAGTTGGGATAGCAAGGATAAAAAATGGTTTCATCAATATAAAAATCAGAAAATCTATCAACACGATTGGCTACACTGGACGGGGAACGCTCAAAACTGGAATACTATGTGCGCTCAATGCCATAGTACCAATTTGAAAAAAAATTACGACATAGATAAAGATAGCTATCAAACAAAGTTTGATCTATTGAATGTTAGTTGTGAGGCTTGTCATGGTCCAGGCAAAAACCATATAAGCTATATCAATGGAACCGACTATCAATCAGGCAAAAAAACAGCTCAGTCATTTTTGTCACTAACAAAAAACAGCAAACAACTTGATCAGATCAATACTTGTACTCCCTGCCACGCTGTACAAAATGATGTTGCAGCAGACCTAATAGCGAGCAATGAATTACTCGACAATCACGTTCCCGCAGTACCTAATACAGAAAGGTTCCATGCAGATGGACAGGTAAATGATGAAGATTATACTTATGCTTCCTACTTACAAAGTAAAATGTATACTAGAGGGGTACAATGCAGCAACTGTCATAATCCACATTCAGGAAAACTGGTACTACCTGGAAACTTAACCTGCTTGCAATGCCATTCTAAAACATATAACGAACCTTCGCACCATTTTCATACCGTGAACACCGCTGGAGCTGAATGCAAAAATTGCCATGCACCTGGAAAATATTACATGGGCAACGATCTAAGGCATGACCATAGTTTTAGGGTACCTCGGCCCGATTTATCCGTACAATATGCTACCCCAAATGCTTGCAACAACTGCCACAAAGAAAAGCCAGCAAAATGGGCTGCAGATGCTGTAGTTAAATGGTATGGTCCGAAGAGAAAATATAACTATGTAGACGACTTGATTCCAGGTAGTAAAGTGAATGATGCAAGTGAACCGCATTTATTAAAACTACTTGCTGATACTGCAACACCTAATATCATTAAAGCAACCGCTGTAAACTATTTGGGATTGATAAATACTGCTAACAGCTTGAATGGACTAATGTTGGCACTTAAATCTTCCGATGCTCAAATCAGGTATGAAGCATTGAGAAGTTTATTTACTTTTCCTAAGAATAGTTTAGACATGAATGGAATAGCTCCATTGCTTGTTGATAAAGTTCGAGCGGTTAGAATTGCTGCTGCTGATTTAATAAGTACGTTGAGTCCTAATGTAGCTGTTCCATCACAATATTTAACCGCCTTTGAAAGTGGAAAAGCAGAACTGGAAAAAAACATATTACATCAGGCAGACTTTGCACATGGAAACATAGGAATAGCTGACTATTACCAAAAAAATGGAAATTATGCTGCTGCTGAAAAATTTTATTTGAGAACATTAAAAAAAGATAGTCTTGCCAATATAGCGCGCCTCAACCTAGCCGTTACTTATAATACACAAGGAAAAAACAATGAAGCCGTACAAATATTATTGCTTGCTGTTAAAACTGACCCACAAAATGACAGAGCATGGTATAATCTTGCCCTTTTGTATAGTGAATTAAAAGAAACCGAAAAAGCAATCATGGCTTTTGAAAAAGCCCTTGTTTTAAAAACAACTATTAATAGGTTGTACTACAACTATGGTTTACAGTTACAGCAATTGGGTAAATATGAAAAAGCAGTAATGGTTTTGAAACAAGGTATCGCTCAATTTCCAAACGACGAAGCGATTCATTATGCTTTAGCATTCGTGTTTTTACAAAATAGACAAATTGAAAAAGCCACGCCACATATTCTTTTTCTGAAAAAGGTAAACCCCAATAACCCCGACTACCAACAACTATTTACAGCTATTGGAATCAAATAAATTACCGTCTACTTGCGATCAATAAATTCAAATCAGTGAACTTTAGGTTGAATTTCTGACTAATATAAATATCTGTCAGAGATCCTTTAAATAAATAAATGCCCTCGCGTAAATTGAAATTGTGCCAGACCATTTCTTCCAATCCACCCTCATCACTTATTTCTAAAATCAACGGCATCAAAACATTACTAATAGCCTGACTTGCTGTACGGGCAAATCCACTGGGAATATTTGGTACACAATAATGAATTACTTCATGCTTTAAAAAAGTTGGATGCTCGTGACTGGTTAGTTCACTCGTTTCAAAGCATCCCCCACGATCAATGGCCACATCAATAATTATACTTCCAGGACGCATTGCTGCAACCATTTCCTCCGATACAACAACAGGAGCCCTGCCATATTCATTACTTAATGCACCAACAGCAACCTCACAGGTTTTCAATTGTTTAGAAAGAATTCGAGGTTCAAGAACTGAAGTCCAGATCCTTTGTCCCAAATTATTTTGCAATTGCTTTAATCTTGTTACATTATTATCAAACACTTTTACTGAAGCACCTAAAGCCAATGCATTTCTTGTGGCAAATTCTCCAACTATTCCAGCCCCAACAATGACTACTTTTGTTGGTGGTATTCCACTGATTCCTCCCAACAATACGCCCTTTCCTTTATTAAAACTGCTCAGATATTGACCAGCAATTAGCATAACTGCACTCCCTGCTATCTCACTCATACTTCTCACAATGGGATAAGCACCACTATCGTCTTTGAAATTTTCAAAACGCAATGCAGTGATACGTTTTGCCATCATATGTTCAATATAACTTTTCTTGAGTGCCGATAAATGGATAGGTGAAATAATGGTTTGGTTCATCTGTAAAAAAGGAAGATCCTCTTCTACAGGTGGAGCACTTTTTACCAATACAGGCGCTTGATACACTTCAGACTTATCATACACAATCCTTGCTCCAGCTTCCGCATAGTCTTTGTCGGAATAATTACTTCCCTCCCCCGCTTTATGCTCTACTGAAACATGGTTTCCATTTGCTACCAATACGCCAACAGCGTCTGGTGTAAGCGCAATTCTATTTTCTTGAAATGCCACTTCTTTTGGAATACCTATGAAAAGCTTTTCTCCGGGCGCTTTAATATCTAAGGTTTCTTCCAATGTTTCAAACAAAAAAGATGCACTTATATTAGGTTTTGAAGTAGCCATAGTTATTGATTGTTATTCATCTGTGTTAAAAACAGGGTTACTAAAATTACTCGATTTCCGTGTATAGCCTCCTCATTTTTTCGTCTAAGATTTCTATATGCACTTGAAAACAGTCGGGCATCAACAATCCTTCTGCCATTTCTGGCCACTCAATTAAACAAAGATTACCAGAATGTAAAGCGTCTTCAATGCCTGCTTGGATGGCTTCTTCTTCATTTTTAAGTCGATACCAGTCCATATGATAAATAGTACCCACTTGCTTACTGTAGTATTCATTGATTATGGAGTACGTAGGACTACTTACCGTATTTTCCACGCCTATTTCTTCACACAATGCATGTATAAAACTTGTTTTTCCTGTACCCATTGACGCCCTGAAAACCCAGACCTTTTTTGCTTGCCCTTCTTTCCAAATAGCCTTTGCAACAGCATTAATATGTGCTAATTCAAAAATCGCATCCATGTTACAAAGATAAAGAACAGTCTGAAAGTGCCACTACTGTTGTTTTAGGCCATTTTTTGCCACTATGATGTAAAAATATAATCCAAAATCGATACATCCCGCCTTTCGCTTATTGTAACTTCGTTCAAGTGGGTATTTGCCCAAAAATGTTTTTTTATGGAAAAAGTGAATTGGAAAGTAGAAGGAATGAGTTGCACCAACTGTGCACTAACTGTAAATAAATACCTTACAAGTAAAGGAATACAAAATGTACAGGTGAATTTTATGGGGGGCGACTTAAGTTTTGACCTTCTAGATGAAACCAAAAAAACAGAACTTGCAAAAGGAATAGAAGGACTCGGATATCATGTTAAAACGGGGGATGCATCTGAAACAAAACAAACCAAAAAACTATTCACCAATCATTTTCAAAGATTTATTTTCTGTATCATTTTTACAGCCCCACTTTTATTACACATGATTCCTGGAGTTCATATCCATTTATTAATGAACCCATATGTACAATTAGCATTGACTATTCCTGTATTCGTGGTAGGCATGGACTATTTTGGAAGAAGCGCTATCCATAGTTTATGGAAAGGTGTCCCAAATATGAACGTATTGATTGCAATAGGTGCAGTAGCTGCATTTGGATATAGTTTGTATGGAACGATCATTGGCGATGCAGAAAACTATCTATTTTATGAAACCGCTGCTACTATTCTAACCCTTGTTTTTCTTGGCAATTGGATGGAAGATAAATCTGTTCAAACTACCCAAGCTGCATTAAAGAAATTAGTTGTTTCTCAAAAACAAATGGCTAATATGATTGCTTACGATGACCAACATCAAGAGCATATTTTTCCTGTTGAAAGTGGTCATTTGAAAGTAGGCGATTTGGTTCTTATCAAAAATGGAGAACCAGTTCCAATGGATTGTAAAATACTTTGGGGAGAAGCAAGTATCAATGAATCGATCATTACAGGCGAAAGTGCACCAGTTGAAAAAAAGATGAATGACTTGTTAATTGGAGGATCTACCATTACTACAGGTACAATAAAAGCATATATCACTGCAATTGGCGAGAATACGGTATTGGCAAATATTTTGAAACTTGTAAAAGCAGCTCAAACTGAAAAGCCCCCTGTACAGGAACTAGCCGACAAAATTAGTGCCATTTTTGTACCCGTTGTTATTGGTATTGCTTTGATCACACTGATTGGAAATTATTTTCTAGCCGATCTTAGTTTTAGTGCAAGCCTTTTAAGAGCTATTGCTGTGTTGGTGATTTCTTGTCCTTGTGCAATGGGTCTAGCCACGCCAGCTGCCATTGCAGTTGGACTTGGTAGAGCTGCCCACAACGGGGTGTTATTCAAGAATGCAAAAAGCTTAGAAATATTTAAAGACATCAAACAAGTGGTGTTCGACAAAACGGGCACTCTAACAACTGGCCAATTTAGCATTTCTACATATCAAGCACTTGAAAACAATGGAGTGATTGACGAGGTTAATTTTAAAAAGATTGCTTTTTCCTTGGAAAAATATTCTAACCACCCCATTGCAAAATGCATTAGCAAAGAATGGAAAATTAAAGATGAGATTAGGTGGGCAAAAATTGAAGAAATAAGAGGAATAGGTATGCTAGCCACAGATAAACTAGGAAATAAATATCAAGCAGCATCCTATAAAGTGATTGCAGAAAATTTTAAAGAAAGTTCATTCAAAGACGCTTCACACAACGTATATATTATTTACAATGACAAAGTTTTAGGATGGATTGATGTTGTAGATGAAATAAGACCTGAAGCTTCAATGGTTATAGAACAATTACGCGAAGCTGGAATTAGAACTATTTTATTGAGTGGTGATAGTAAAGCGAAATGCGAACAGGTAGCTACTCGTCTAAAAATTGACGAATGGGTGGCAGAGCAAAGTCCAGAACAAAAACTATTGGCTATAGAACAGTATAACTTACACGTACCAACTGCTATGGTTGGAGATGGCATCAATGACGCCCCTGCATTGGCCAAAGCAACTGTAGGAATTTCTTTGAGTGACGCTTCTCATATTGCTATGCAAAGCGCTCAGGTAGTTCTAATGAATCACGGATTGAAGAATTTACCTCTCGCACTAGGCTTGGGAAAACACACTTATATTACCATTCAACAAAATTTATTTTGGGCCTTTATCTACAATATAGTAGCAATACCGGTTGCTGCTTTTGGATATTTGAGTCCAGGTTTTGGCGCACTGGTTATGGGCTTAAGTGATGTAGTATTGGCAATCAATTCTATTAGACTGAATTATAAAAAGGTATTCTAAAATGTTGGATAGTCCCCAAAAAATATTAAACCAGTATTGGGGATTTTCCCATTTTAGGCCTACCCAAGAATCAATTATTCAATCTATTCTGGAAGGGAAAGATGTGTTGGCGCTACTTCCAACCGGTGGAGGAAAATCAATCTGCTTTCAAGTACCTGGAATGATCTTGGATGGGATATGTTTGGTGGTTAGCCCGTTGATAGCATTAATGAAAGACCAAGCAGAAAATTTAGAAAATAAAGGCATTACAGTTGCAACCATATATAGTGGACTTAGTTATTACGATGTAAAACTCATATTACAAAATGCTATTGAAGGAGAATACAAATTCATCTACTTATCACCAGAAAGATTAGAAACAAAAGTCTTCAAAGAATACCTTCCTTATTTAAATATTGGCTTAATTGCTGTTGACGAAGCTCACTGTGTGTCACAATGGGGATATGACTTTAGACCCTCCTATCTAAAAATTGCAAATATTCGGGAATTCTTGCCTGGCATTCCTATCATTGCATTGACTGCATCTGCAGTACCTGAAGTTCAAAAAGACATCCTTGCAAAACTTGCTATGAAGAATGCTACCTTATTTAGGCAGTCTTTTAACAAGCCCAATTTGTCTTATAGTGTATTTCATGTAGACAGTAAATTGAATAAACTGATCGACATTTTAGAAAAAGTTCCAGGCAGTAGCATCGTTTATTGTAATAACAGAAAACAAACAAAAAACCTAGCCTATTTATTGGGCTTGCATAAAATAAGCGCCGATTATTATCATGCCGGATTAAGTGCAGATGAAAGAACAGAAAAACAATCTTCATGGATAAATAATCAAACAAGGGTGATTGCCTGTACCAATGCATTCGGATTGGGTATTGATAAACCTGATGTAAGAACTGTCATTCATTTTGATGCCCCAGAATGTTTGGAAAACTATTACCAAGAATCCGGTAGAGCTGGAAGGGATGGAGAAAAGGCATATGCAATTTTATTGTATCAAACAGAAGACTTAAAAACATTGGAGTTACTCACAGAAAAAAGATATCCTCCAATAGCAACTATTAGAAATGTGTACCAAGAATTGGCCAACTATTTACAATTGCCCGTTGGATTAGGAGAGGGGCAATATTTTGATTTTGAGCCAAGAAATTTTAGTGAGAATTTTCAACTGGAACCCTCATTAGTAAATTCCATTTTAAAAATATTAGAACAGGAGGGGCATTGTAGTTTTTCAGAAAGGATTTTTCTTCCATCTCAAGTCCTATTCACTACGCATAAAGAAATACTCTACGAATTTCAAGAAAGCCATCCAGATTTATCTGATTTCATAAAATCTCTTTTACGTAGCTATGAAGGAATATTCAATAACCAAACAAGCATCAACGAAAATAACTTGTCGCACTATTTAAGAATTCCAGTGCCTGAAGTTATTCAAAAACTTCAACAACTAAAATCAAATGGTATAATCGACTACCTACCACAAAAAGAAAATCCACAAATACATTTTCATTTAAATAGAGCTCCGGCCGCCTACTTATTAATTAATCAGGACAATTATTTAGCCAGAAAAAAGCAGTTTGAAAAAAGATTATCTGTTTTGCTTCATTATATCAAAATGCAAGACCAGTGCAGAAGCAATACTATTACAAAATATTTCGGAGAAGCCATAAGTACTGATTGTGGTATTTGCGACAACTGCTTATCAAAAAAAAGAACCGGCATTAATATAGATCAATTTAAGGCTATAGAAATAGTTATTCATTCTTTATTATCAAATAACTTACACATTAAAGAGCTTTTGGACAAGTATCCACAATTTTCTACTGAAAAAATTAATGAAGTACTACAGTTTATGGAATCAGAAGGACTGATTACAATCAATGAAGCTGGCATCATCACTAAACTTTAAATAAAACGAGTAGTTGAAATTTTTCCATGGGATTTTTCAAGTTCCATCTTCCCTTCGTTGCCAACATATTGCAAAACTTTGATAAAATCTTGTAAGTCTAGCAGGGGCATTTTTGGTCGTCGCAGTATTTGAAAATCATGGCCACCACTCCTCCCTGAGTATCATTGAGTCCAAGAATTTTACTTGGTCTGACATGTCAATTAGTAATATGCATACAAATTAACTAATGCAAGTCATCTTTAAAAAATATTTTCAAAAGAATTAAAAAGCAAGAATACACTTCAATGATACATTTCTTCCCATATTATAGATACCAGATCTGGTATTAGGAGAGGCTGAATAATATTCAAAATACTTTAATCTGCTTAAATTATTTTGATACGCTAAATCAAATAAGTTGTTAACCTGCAATTGAATACTAAGGCTATTATTTTTGCTTAACACTAGCTTTGTGCCAGCACTTAGATGGAAAACGGTATATGCAGGAGTGGCTGTTTCGGTATCAAAAAGGGCCAAATATTTATTTTGTGCTGCAGCATATTCCCATTCCGCTTGCAATTGAATATTAGGTATCCAAACATTATTTGTGTTAAAAGTTTTTGCAATGGCTCCATTCCATTTTAATGGAGGAATGAAGGGCAGGTTCTCTCCATTATTGCCTTTGTTCATGTACGCTTGTTTTTGGTTAATACCATAAGTAAGCGCAAGCATTGAGCTAATACTGAACTGATGCCAGCTTGCTGGGTGAATGTAAATATCGGTTTCTAAGCCATAGAGCCTAGCAGCAGATTGCTGGTACTGAAAAGTTTTATTTCCTTGAGCATCCACTATGGAATTACCCTGTTGATCCACCATTTGAGTTAGATAGATATAATTACTCAATTGGTTGTTGAAGACACTTCCAGTAAATTGGATACTGGTATTTTGATAGCTAATTCCGAGGTCTTGCTGTAAACTAAATTCTGGAATAAAATCTCTATTGCCTAAGTAAACAATATGTGCTCCAGGGTCTAGTCCATTAGATGCAAGTTCGGTAATACTCGGACTTCTATAGCCCCTCGCTATATTAGCTTTCAAGCTGAGATTAGCACTAAATGCATAGGTAAAACCCACGCTTAAAGACATTCCACCAAAATGCATATCCAAAGCGGGAAATTGCAATTTAGCTCCAATAGTATCTGGAAAATGGTATTGCTTTTCAAATCCATTTGCAGGATTCTTCCCTACATAAAAATCATTGCCGCTTAATGTCCTAGTATCCCAACGAATACCCGCACTAATGGTAAGTTTTTGGTAAGCATACTTGCTATAAATAAATGCACCTAAGTCAAATAATTTAAAATCTGGAATAGGAAAGTCTGTTGCATCCAAATTGATATTTTCTTGATGCATACCATTGAAACCAAATGAAAAGTCAAATCTTTCTTTGCAAGGCCAACTAATGCTGGCAGCATAATTTAGGGTATTCAGTTTAAAAGACAACCCTGCTTGATTTGGCAAAGTAGGATGAGTAAATTCTTTTCGAAGATTTTGTTGAACACCTAAGCTTGCGTTTAATAAAAGTTTTTCAAATTGATATCGATTATTGTTATAAATACGATAGTGATCAATTTGTTGAATCAATGGACTCATCCCATAGCCATTAAGTTCCTCGTCTTTTACAATTGGACGCTGTTTAATATCGTCAAAATTCCCTTCAAATACTTGTTTTGTAAATTTTCTGCTGGTTGAATCACGACTACCATCTGGTATCGCTTGAAGGTTATGGTAAATAGTACCACTAATTAGGCTTTGTCCCTTTTTACTATAATATCCAAGATTTATGCCTGAATTAAATTCTCTGAATGAAGTATTGTATACAAGTCCGTCAATTGCATTACGGTAGTTTTCTGCAACTCTTAGTGAGCTACTTATTTGCCATAACCAATTGTTTTTCCTTTGTCCAATTCGGAATCCATTACCCAATAATCCATTGTTATTTTGATATTCTGAAACAAATCGACCTTCTACCCTGCCTTCACCCAATTTAGGCAAATAAGGAAAAAGACTAACCACTCCAGCAATTGCATCAGAACCATACATCAAACTAGCGGGTCCTTTTATTACTTCTGCTTTTGATATTTGATAGGCATCTACTTCCAAACCATGTTCATCACCCCATTGTTGCCCTTCTTGTCTTATGCCATCAAATAAAGTAAGCACCCGATTATAACCTAGTCCCCGAATAAAAGGTTTAGAAATATTTGGACCAGTTTTAAGTGCTGTAAGTCCTGGTACATTTTTAACCAATGCATCGATGATATTTGGTTCAATTGTTTTGTCGATTGTTTTTGTAGATACCCCCATGATGGCTACCGGATTTTCTCGCAAAATTGTTGCACGAGTAAGTCCAGTTACCACTACTTCATCTAATATAGATTCAAAAGGCTTGAATACAACAGATTTTGTTGGTAGTTTAATAATAAGTGTGTCATACATAACCACTTTTTGTGAAAAGGCCGTTATAGTGCACAACAATGTAAGTATAATAATAAGGCGTTTCATGATATTTAGTTATACAAACATAATAAAAATGTTAGACTAATCTAATATTTTTTATTCCCCATTGATAATGAATTAGTTTAAATTTGCTTCGCTATGACGCTAACCGAAGAAAACTACTTAAAAGCACTTCATCGTCTTTCTATGAAAGAAGAGGCAATTACTGTGAAAAGGATTGCTCAAATGCTGAATATTAAGATGCCTACGGTGAATAGCATGATTAATAATCTGGCTGAGAAAAAATTCATCAAATACGAAAAATACAAGTCTATTGAGCTTACAGAAAAAGGCAGGAAACAGGCTTTGCTTATCCTTCGCAAGCATAGGCTGACTGAATTATTTTTAAAAGACGTCATGGGACTTGGATGGGAAGAAGTACATGATATTGCAGAACAAATTGAACACTTACAAAGTGATTTGTTTTTCAACCGGATTGATGAAATGTTGGGCCACCCAAAATTCGACCCACATGGTGAACCCATTCCTGACAGTAATGGAAGACTTCCACAATTAAAATCCAATCCATTGAGTCATTGTGTAATCAACACAAAATACCAACTAAGTGGTGTTTTGAACAATGAGGCTTCCTTTCTTACTTATTTAAATTCATTGGACTTATCACTTGGTTCTACAATTGAAATAACCAGTCTGAATGAATTTGACAAATCAATGGGCGTAAAATTGAATAGCAAAAACAAGACTGTTTTCAGTGCCCTCATTTGCCAGAACTTATTGGTTATCTAGAATGAAAAATTTAAAAAACTCATAAAATAGTCGGAACTTCCATAAAATCAGCGTTATTAAAACAATCAAACGCAGACTTTTAACAAAAGATTGCGCTGATTAGTAGTTATAATGGGTTTGTTTTATCTTTATTTGAATAATAAATAATTTGTTATGGACGACAAAAAAAGTAAAATTCTCTTGTGCGAAGACGATACCAACCTAGGTATGGTGCTCAAGAATTATTTAGAACTGAATGATTATGATGTAACACTGGAAAGAGATGGCAGATTGGGTCTGGCAGCATTCCAGCGTGAAAAGTTCGATATCTGTTTGTTAGACGTGATGATGCCTAATATGGACGGTTTTAAACTAGCCGAAGAAATTCGCGACGTTGACTTAGACATTCCATTGTTTTTCTTGAGTGCAAAAACCATGAAAGAAGACATCATTCAAGGATACAAACTTGGGGCGGACGACTATATCACCAAGCCATTCGATAGTGAAGTATTGCTTTTAAAAATTAAAGCAATGTTGAAGCGGAATGAAGAGGACAATAGAATCAGCGACAATATTGAGTTTGATATGGGCAAATACCATTTCAATCCAAAACTTCGCGAATTAAAAATTGGCAACAACACACAAACGCTTTCTCCCAAAGAGAATGAATTGTTGAAGATGCTAGCTGAACACAAAAACGACTTATTGCCGCGCGAAAGAGCACTGAAAAAAATATGGGGTAGTGATACCTATTTCAATGGAAGAAGTATGGATGTGTATATTGCAAAATTGCGCAAGTATTTAAAAGAAGATACCGATATTGAAATAGTGAATATTCATGGTAATGGATTCAGACTAGTTTCGCCTTAAAATAAACACATTTAATAAAAAGTATGCCGTCTCAATATATATTGAGGCGGTTTTTTTTGTACGCTCGAACAAGAGTAGATTATTTGACTAATTTTTGTTTCATAAACTTTGCACTTCTCTCAATACAATCAAAGACATTAGGTGTGTAATTGTTGCCTTGTTCCACCATTATGTGTTTTACATCAGCAAGTTGATAATCAGTAACAAAAGGTGCAAAGTCAATACTTCCTTCTCCAAGAACAGTATGAAGTTCACGATCTGTTTTATCCATGTCTTTGAAATGTAACAATGGAAATCTTTTTGGGTATTTTTCAAAATAGTGATGTGCTGGCAACTTTGAAGTATGTGAAAACCAATAGACATCCATTTCCATTTTCACTAATTCGCTGTCGGTATTATTTAGAATAATGTCATAGCCTATTTCCCCATTATGATTTTCAAATTCAAAGCCATGATTGTGGTAGGCCAATTGCAAATTAGCTTTTTTAATTTGCTCACCAATCATATTGAGTTTTTCTGTCAATGATTTAAATTTTTCAATTGTCCTTGACTCAGGATTTAACCACGGCCAAACAATATAATCTTGTTTCAAAGTTAATGCACCTATAATGCTTTCATCCACATAGCGTTTTAAATCATCGTCAGTTTTGCCAGGAAGTATAAAGTTATTTAAGGCATAATGTCCACTGATGCTTTGAAGTCCATAGTCATCTAAAATCTGTTTTAATATTTTTGGCGAATAATTCCAATAACCTTTGATACCACCCCAATTAAAACCAAAAGTTTCAACTTCTTTATAACCAAAAGCAGCTACTTTTTTCAAAGTTTCCGCTAAATTTGTATTCATTTCTTTATTCAATGTATATAGTTGCAGGCCTAATTTATACGTACTTTTTACAAATAAATCTGGGTGTACAAAAGCTCCCATACCTACTACTGTACTTTGTTTGATGAATTCTCTTCTTGATGTCATTAATACGGATTGTTTTTTATTAAAGACGCAATCTTACTATATAATTTGTTTTCATCAATAGGCTTAGAAAGATAATCGTTCATTCCAATTTTTTTGCATTTTTCAACATCAACTGTAGTAACATCCGCTGTTAATGCAATTATTGGAATAGTAGATTTCATTTTTTGTCGGATGTATTCCGTAGCTTCAAATCCATTCATTTCGGGCATTTGCAAATCCATCAAAATAATATCGTAGGAATTATTTTGTAACTTTTCTATTGCAATTTTACCATTGTTTACAATTTCATAATTAAATCCAAAATTACTTAAAATAATTTTGATTAATAATTGATTTAGGGGAACATCTTCGGCTACTAATACTCGCAGGTTTTTAATTTGTGAATCCAGTTTCAATATTTCTATTTTATCCAAAGTTTTCTTATCCGTTTTCCCCAATGGAAGGATAAAACCAAATGTTGATCCTTCACCTAACTTACTAATTACATGTATACTTCCCCCTTGACATTCCACTAATTGTTTAACAATGGAAAGTCCTAGTCCTGTACCTCCATATGAATTTGATGTGCTGATTTCAGCTTGTTCAAAGAGATTGAAAATTGAATGTATTTTATCATCAGAAATTCCAATTCCTGAATCGGTAACGGAAAATTTAATAAACACATTTTCTTCATCTTCACTTTGCATTTTAACGCTTAGTGTAATTTTCCCTAAGTGTGTGAATTTTATAGCATTACTCATAAGATTTAATACAATCTGATTAAATCTTACTGAATCGCCTATTAATATTTGCGGTATTTCGCTGTCATATTCACTTATGAATTCTAAATTTTTTTCTTTTAATTTTAAACCAAAAGAATGCACAATTGACTTTATTGATTGTTGTATTTCGAATGGCTTTTTTTCGAATGTCATTTTACCCGCATCTACTTTTGCCAAATCAAGTATATCATTTATGAGTAGATTCAAAGAGTAGCCACTTGTTTTTATTGCTTGAAGATACTCAATTTGTTTTTTAGCCAACTTAGTTTTCATCAACACATTTGCAAACCCTAAAATGGAATTCAAAGGAGTTCGAATTTCGTGACTCATGTTTGACAAAAATTGTTGTTTGTACTTAGTTGCATTTTCTGCTACTAATTTTGCTTCAATTAATTCAATTTCAAATAGCTTCTGCTCATGAATATCAAAACCAACTCCTATAAATCCCATAAATTCTCCATTTGGTAAATAACGTGGATTTGCTTGAACAGTAAACCACCTGTATTGCCCATCATAACGCTTAATTCGAATTCCAGGTAAGCTATACGGTTGGCGAATTTCAAAAGCGGGTACATATACATCCATGATTGGTTGCACATCATCTGGATGTATTACACCATCCCATGCTCTGCCAAGTGCTTCTTGCAATGTTTGCCCTGTGTATTCTAACCAGTGTTTGTTCCAATAACTAATTTTGGCTTCTGGAGTAGGTTCTATAATAAATACGTTCAGTGGAATATTGTCAGCTAATAATCGGAAACGTTCTTCGCTTTCTCTTATTTGCACATTGTATTCAGCCTGTGAGGTTACTTCTGTGGCAATAATGCCTACACCAATTATTTGTCCTGCAGTATTGTGTTGCGGTTGCACAATGAAATTATAATACTTTAGTGACATTTCTCCATGCTGCAAAATATGTATGGGTGATTCAATTGCAACAAATGGTTTACCTGTTGTATATACCGCATCAAAAATTTCTGTGTACCCTTGTTCAGCTAATTCTGGCAGCATTTCGAAATAAGATTTTCCAATTACATCATTTCCTTTACCCCATATCTTTATAATGGCATTGTTAGCAGTGGTAATAACCATGTCTTTGCCGTGCAAAATGCCAATAGCCGATGTAGAGGTGGAAATCATATTGTAGTAACGAAATTCACTTTCTTCCACTTTTTGATGGGCAAGCACCTGCTCTGTTACATCATTTGCAAAAATAATTACACCAGAAACGGTTCCATCCTTTTCGTAATAGGGCTGGTAAACAAAATTAAAATAAACGGTTTCTGTTTCTCCATTTGCACGATTAAAATGGGCAGGTTGCTCTTTACCATACTGTGTTGTATGGTTGTGTAACACATCTAATAACAAACCAATAAAAGGCTGACCTTTCATTTCTGGCAAAATATCTAAAAACGGTTTACCCAATGCTTCTTTTCCTACATTCCATATTTTAAGTAAGGGTTCATTCGCTACTTCTAATATCATATCCTCACCTTTCAAAACCAATATAGGGTACATTGATTGTTCTACTAAATTGCGAAAACGTTGTTCGCTTTG
>JANOYH010000221.1:0-2734 GCA_031428775.1 Bacteroidota bacterium | reverse complement strand
TCTTTTTCAGATTTGCCGTCAATGATTTGTTGCCTGAACAATGCAGTACCAGCAAGTCTTTCAATAGTCCCCATTTCTTTACTCAATTTAGAGTCGAAAAATTGTTCTTTGTTGGGCGAAGCCAAATACAGATCCATAATCCATTGTAGGTTTAGTTGTTTCTTTTTCCTTAGTAGTGATACGTCATAGTTGCGAAGGTCTAATCCATAACAAACTTGATTCATAAAAAGCGGCGTTTCTGACATTCCCTTGATACTTGTTGGCGTAAAACTGAAATCATATTTGCCTTTTAAAGCAGGACTTCCAATGACCGAGAAAGGAAAATAAGTACCTCTACCGTGATTAAGATAAGTGCCTTCAAACAAGCAAGTAGAAGGATAGAGCAAGATGGATTGTTGGGTATTCAAATTTGGCGATGGCGGTATGGGCAAATCATATGGCATTTCGTGGTTGTAGTTAGCCACTTTTATGATTTTCAACTTGCAGGTTACTTTTGCAGTTAGCCACCCTTCTCCATTGGCCATTTGGGCAAATTCTCCAACAGTTAGTCCGTGCGATATCGGTAATGGAAACATACCAATGCCTGATTTAAATTTCATGTCCAGTATTGGTCCGTCAATTAAATATCCGTTGGGATTGGGTCTATCAAGGATGAGTAATTCCTTATTGTTTTCATAACAGGCTTCCATCAAACGAGATAAAGCATTGATATTGGTATAAAAACGACAACCAACATCTTGCAGGTCATAAATGAGGATATCTACATCTGCAAGTTCCTCTTTGGTTGGTTTATTTTTTTTGCCATATAAGGAAATTACGGGTATTCCTGTGGCAGGATCCATTTCATCTGGTACAGCAGTACCCGCACTTGCATTTCCTCTAAAGCCATGTTCTGGACCAAAAACCTTGACAATATTTACGCCTAGTTTTTTCAAACTATCCACCAAATGAGATTTTCCAATAATGGAAGTTTGGTTGGCCAATATGGCCACCCTTTTCCCATTCAGCATAGGCAAGTATTGTTCCGTTTGTTCGGCACCCGTTTTTAATGTCTCTTTTCTTACTACAACCAATGGCTCAGGTGCTAACTGATTTTGAAACACTGTCCATACAACTAAAAGGACTAACAATAATTTCATTGGATAATATTTAGTTATACTTGTAATTTAATAATGCGTGTACCATTTGATGACTATTTATTTTGTTGTCTTAGCTCCTATCTTAATACCCAACTTTTCAAATTCTCTGTCATTGGGCTCCCATAGTTCTATTTTATTCCCTTCATTGTCTAAGATATGGATGAATTTTCCGTATTCAGCCGTTTCAATTTTATCCAATATAGTTACACTATCTTTTCTTAGATCATTAAGTAGCGCTTCCAGATTTTCAACTCTATAATTGATCATAAAGTCTTTCGTTGAAGGCTCAAAGTATTTTGTTTTTTCAGAAAAAGGACTCCATTGTGTAAAACCTTTTTGGGTGGTATCTGCACCTTGACGCCATTCAAAAACTGCCCCATATTGATTCGTATTCAAACCAAGGTGCGTTTGGTACCATTCTCTAACTTTTTTGGGGTCTTTACATTTGAAAAAGATACCCCCAATACCGGTTACTTTTTTCAAGGATTCTTCCCCATCATTATTGGAGACCAGCGATTTAAAAGCATAGCCAAGTGCGAAACAGGTGATAAAACAAAACGTAATTAATAATCTTTTTCTCATAATGGGTTGATTTATGTTAATACGATTGATCCAACTATTTTCTATTTGTCTCAGTCATTTTTTGTTTGTTTTAGTCCTTTTGAGGTTAAACTAAATATACAAAAATTCGCATGACAAGAATTGCTTTGAAATTTTACCCTTTTTTTATACGTATTTTTCAACCCATCTCCTACCTTTGCTCAATGCAACATTTTGCACACAAAGAAGCTGCTCAACCTGAGCAATACCATGATGTAGATGTACTTACTGAAACAAGTCCTTCCTATACCATCATTGTATGGAACGACGAAGTAAACAGCTTTGAATGGGTGATTAAAACACTTATTGAGGTTTGCGGGCACGACCAAGAACAAGCAGAACAATGCGCCATGCTCATTCACTCCAAAGGAAAATATTCGGTGAAGAAGGGCGACTACGATACCCTCAAACCCATGTGCGACGCTATCACTGAACGCGGTATCGGCGCTACTATTGAAGTGCTTGCATAAACCCAAACTTTCATGCCCATTTACGCCCTAGACAAAGCACTTTGGTTTCCACCACTAGATGAAGCGAATGATGAAGGATTATTGGCCATGGGGGGCGATTTATCCGTTGACCGTTTACTACTCGCTTATAAAAAAGGCATCTTCCCTTGGTTCGATGGAGATATTCCGCTATGGTGGTGCCCTAATCCTAGATTTGTTTTGTTTCCAGAAAAATTGCAAATCAGCAAAAGCATGCAACAAGTCATTAAAAAAGGCGACTTTCATTTTACCACCAATACCGCTTTTGAACAAGTGATTAGCCATTGCAAAAACAACAAAAGAAAAGACCAAGATGGTACTTGGATAACACCCCCTTTAGAAAAAGCCTTTAATGAGTTACATCAGTTAGGTTTTGCTGTATCCGCAGAAACTTGGAAAGGAGATCAATTGGTAGGAGGCCTTTATGGCATTAGAATGGGCAAAGTTTTTTTTGGAGAGTCAATGTTCAGCCTGGAAAGTAATGCCAGCAAATTTGCTTTTATCAAT
>JANOYH010000220.1:0-3474 GCA_031428775.1 Bacteroidota bacterium | reverse complement strand
GAGTCATAATAAAATACAATCATAGTGCGCCTTCTTGCCGATAACCATTCTGCTGGAAGCATCGTTTTCAAAATAGGGTCTTCATTGTATTCCCTACTAATTAATACCCACATATCAATACCTTCTCTTTGCATCAGTTTTGGTAATAGGTGGGTGAATCTATCAGACAATATTTCATTTGTTATCACTGCTTGATTTCTTAAGGATAAGACTTCCTGGGATTTCGATTGGGAATAAAAAAACAGTAAAAAGGCAATTAAAAGCTTCTTCATAAAAATGTGTAATAAGTTTTTTAAAATAGGCATCTGTTGTAATAATGTCCAACCTCAATGAATTAAATGATTCTAACCATAGCTTGTTTTGGGAGGATAAAATGAATCAAGTCGTCTAGTGAAATACCAGCTCTATTGGCAGCGTCTTGTATTTCTTCTCGAGATACATTAGCAGCAAATGATTTTTCTTTCAGTCTTTTTTTTACTCCTTTCAAATCCATTCCTTCATATCCAGCTGGTCTTAATAAAGAATAGGCGTGAATCAATCCTGATAATTCATCAAAGGCAAAAAGCATTTTATCCATATTTTTTTCTGGTTCAACACCAAAATGTGCAGGTCCATGCGATGCAATTGCGTGCATAACTTCAGGATCTATTTCTAAACTTTCTAAGTGCTCAATGATTTTGATGCAATGCAGCCCTGGCCATTGGTCCCAGTCGGCATCGTGTAATAACCCCGCCATTTCCCATTTCCAAATACCCTGTTCGTCTAATCCTTCTTTTTCTGCAGCCCAACATTTCATTAAATGTGCAACTTGAAGCATATGTAGTTGTAATTTGGGATTGACCACCCAATCCTGAAACAATTGCATTGCATCATTTCTTGTTAGCAAGTTACCCGCATTTTCAGCCTTTCCAAATACATTTCTATTCAATAATAACGACATATTCATCCATTTATCATATTCTCAAAAATGGGAAAACCTTTTTCATTACTTTAGCTCCCCGTTCACTAATTATAAAAGTAACAGAACTATGTTTAAAAAAATATTTTCATTTGCACTTTTTTTGTCGTTGGGAATGTTACAACTTTTTGCTCAATCGTCACCTCCGCCACCTCCGCCACTTCTTGGAGGAAATGCAGTGCCAACAAATGTTTCTGAAATAAAGTCGAAATACGACCAGCACGCATTATTTAGTCCACTTTTTTATCCTAGTGCAGGAAATGCATTTAGGACAGCTACAGGAGAACCAGGATCTGCCTATTGGCAGAATAAGGCTGATTATAAAATTGCAGCTTCTTTAGACGATGTTACCAATAAAGTAACGGGAAGTGTTACCATATCTTATAAGAATAATAGTCCCATTGATTTACCCTATTTGTGGTTTCAACTGGATCAAAATCTGTACGAGTTAAGTTCAAGGGGACAAGCAAAAATGCCCGCAACAGGGCGTAGTAGATATGGCGACGCTAAAAGTGTATTCAGTGGAGGATATCAAATAACCAGTGTTGAAATAACGTCTGCTGGAAAAATCGAAAAAGTGCCTTATGTGATAACTGATACTAGAATGCAATTGCGTTTAAGTAAAGCCCTCACAGCAAAAAGTGGTGCGGTATCAGTTAAAATAGACTATAATTATGTGATTCCACAATATGGATCTGATAGAACCGGAATTCTTAAAACTAAGAATGGCAACATATATGCAGTTGCACAATGGTATCCACGTGTATGCGTGTTTGATGATGTTCAAGGATGGAATACTTTGCCTTATTTGGGTGCCAGTGAGTTTTATTTAGAATATGGTGATTTTGAAGTGAGTATTACCGTTCCAGCATCGCATATTGTAGTGGCATCAGGAGATTTGTTGAATCCTCAAGAAGTATTAACTGCTACTCAATTGAAAAGATATCAACTAGCAAAGTTGAGTGATAGTACCGTAATCATTAGAGGTGAAAAAGAAGTCTTGGACGCATCTTCTAGACCTTCTAAACCTACTTGCACATGGAGATATGCAATTAGCAATGCACGAGATTTTGCGTGGGCTAGTTCAAAAAGCTTTATTTGGGATGCTGCAAAAATTAATTTGCCTAGTGGAAAAAAATGTTTGGCAACTAGTGTTTATCCTGCAGAATCGGCTGGAGTAAAAGCATGGGGTAGGGCTACAGAATATACCAAAGGAAGTATTGAAAATTATAGTAAAAGGTGGTTTGAATATCCTTATCCAGTGGCATCGAATGTGGCTAGTAATATTGGAGGTATGGAATATCCAGGAATTGTATTCTGTGGTTCTACTGCTAAAAACGGAAGTTTATTTGGTGTAACTGATCATGAATTTGGTCATACTTGGTTTCCAATGATTGTGGGTAGTAATGAACGCAAGTATGGTTGGATGGATGAAGGCTTTAATACTTTTATCAATACATTGGCAGATGAGGATTTTAACAATGGGGAATATAAATCCGGTAAATCTGATATGCACCAAACAGCTAGATTTATGTTTGGACCAAGTTCCGAAGCCATGATGAATACGCCAGATGTATTGCAAGAAAAAAATATTGGGACTGAATTATATTCAAAACCTGGCTATGCACTAACCTTATTAAGAACTCAAATATTAGGCGAAGATCGTTTTGACTATGCGTTTAAGAAATATATCCGTGATTGGAAATACAAACATCCAACACCATGGGATTTTTTCAGAAGTATAGAAAATGGGGCTGGGGAAGACCTTGCATGGTTTTGGAAAGGTATGTTCCTAGAAAATTATAAATTAGATCAAGCCGTTTCTAAAGTAGAATATATCAATAACGATGCAAAGAATGGGGCTTTGATCACCATTGAAAATCTAGATCAATTAGCTATGCCTGTCGTGATAGAATATACTACTAAAACTGGTGTTACAGAAAGGGAAAAGTTACCAATAGAAATCTGGCAGAATAATGCAATCTGGAAATTCAAAATCAATACAACAGAAGAAATTCAAAAAGTAGTGATTGATCCTGATCACGCATTTCCAGATATGAATTCAGCAAATAATATTTGGAAGGTAAATTAAATCTGTATGAAAAAGTTATGGTTTGTTCAATTTATAGGAATGTTATTTGTTTTGGGTATTTGGGCCTGTTCTAGAAATCCTTATGCATCAACCAATAAATCTTATAAAAAGCAAAGCAAGGCTTATGCTCAGATAATTAAAGCAGAACCTTCTTCTGAATGGCATTCAGATTCTATTAAACAACCTCCTTATTGGGTAGGAACCACAAATTTTAATTTGCGAAAACCCAATTTTGTGATTATTCATCATACAGCTCAAAATGCTTGTGCGCAAACGCTGAAGACTTTTACGATGGTGAAAACACAGGTGAGTGCACACTATGTTATTTGTAAAGACGGCACCATTCATCATATGTTGAATGACTATATGAGGGCGTGGCATGGAGGTAATGCTAAATGGGGCAATGTAACGGATATTAATTCTG
>JANOYH010000219.1:0-3803 GCA_031428775.1 Bacteroidota bacterium | reverse complement strand
CAGAGAATGGCAAATTGGTGAAAGTTTCTAGTTTGCATCCTGAAATGGCCAATTGGAAAACGATCCTTCCTGAAAAAGCTGAACCATTAACAAGTGTTTCTAGTGTAGGTGGCGTACTGTTTGCTAATTATTTGAAAGACGTAACAACTCGGATTTATGCATATGATTACACGGGAAAATTATTGAGAGAGGTAAAGCTTCCTTCCTTGGGAAATGCAGGTGGATTTGGTGGAGAGAAAACAGATCAATTCTGTTTTTATACTTTCTCTACTTTCAATTATCCTCCTACCATTTTTAAATACAATATCACAAGCGGATCAAGCACTGTTTTTCAAAAACCAGCGCTTCAATTCAATCCTGCAGATTATACAGTTGAACAAGTATTTTTTACAAGCAAGGATAATACCAAAGTTCCCATGTTTGTTGTTTACAAAAAAGGATTGGCTAAAACAGGAAAAAATCCAACCATCCTTTATGGGTATGGTGGATTTAATATCAGTTCAACTCCTTCCTTTAGTGCATCATTAATACCTTGGTTAGAACAAGGAGGTATTTATGCTATGGCAAATATTCGCGGCGGTGCTGAATATGGTGAAAAATGGCATCAAGCTGGAATGAAACTCAAAAAGCAAAATGTGTTTGACGATTTTATTGCTGCGGGAGAATTTTTGGTGAAAGAGAAATATACTGCCAGTAATTATCTAGCTATCAGGGGCGGAAGTAATGGCGGCTTGTTAGTTGGGGCAGTAATGAATCAACGTCCAGATTTAATCAAAGTATGTATTGCCCAAGTGGGTGTGATGGATATGTTGCGCTTTCAAAAATTCACCATTGGATGGAACTGGATTGCCGATTATGGTAGCAGTGATAACAAGGACGATTTTGAGGCACAGTACAAATATTCTCCTTTGCATAATATCAAAACTGGAGGATCCTACCCTGCCACATTGATTACAACGGCGGATCATGACGACAGAGTGGTACCTGCACATTCCTTTAAATATGCTGCAACCCTACAAGAAAAAAATACAAGCAAAAACCCAACATTAATTCGAATTGATACCAATTCAGGACATGGCGCAAGCAATACGGCTAAGAATATTGAAACAACAGCAGATATCTATTCATTTATATTATTTAATATGGGAGTAACGCCAAAATTTTAATAAAATGCCCGATTCATAGTTGAATCATTTGTTGCTGCTGATTACTTTCAATGACCCCATCAATTACTTTCATATTATTCATTGAGTCGGTCAGTGAAATAGGAGGTGCCAAATCATTGATGATACTATTTGCAAAAGCTTCGCACATTAAAGTATACTGGTTTCCTTCAAAAAATAAGGGGCTTTCTTTACCATCTTGAAACAAGCTAATTTTTGCAGGTCCAATAAGCGGTGCATTACAGGGGATTTCTATTTCTATGCGGCCATTGTCGCCAAAAATATGTGTTCGTTGATAAGGATATAATTGAGTAGAGCAAGTAAAGCTAGCCGTTATGCCCTCTTCAAAAATCAATAATCCTGAACTCCTTTTATCTGTTTTAAAAGTATCATCGAATACCATATTCCCAAAAACGCTTATAGGTTCTTTCCCTAAAATAAACCTTGGAAATGCAATGCAATAACAACCAATGTCCATCAATGCACCACCACCAACTTCCGCAATATTTCTAATATTTGAGGGGTCCAGATTTGAATAAGTAAAAACAGTATGAATAGTATTCACCTTACCAATTGCACCATCTGCTACTAATTGTTTGGCATTGATCCATTGTGGGTGAAAGCGGAACATAAATCCTTCCATCACTTTTATGGCAGGATAAGCTAATAGCGTTTCCATTAATAGGGCCGCTTCTTCTTGATTTAGCCCTATTGGTTTTTCACACAATACATGCTTGCCTGCTTTGATGGCTGCAATGGTAAAAGGCAAGTGCAAATGGTTGGGCAAAGGATTATAGATGGCGTCAATTTCATTGTCGCCCAGCAATTCTTCATAACTGCCATAAGCCTTAGGAATTTTAAATTCTTCTGCAAAGGCGTATGCTTTCTCCAGATTTCTAGAGGCAATAGCAATTATTTCTCCATTGGCAGAGCTAATCAAAGCAGGTACTACTTTTTCCTTACCAATTTTTGCAGTGCTTAATATGCCCCATCGAATTTTTTTTGCCATGGTAATGCTTTTTAGTCTACAAACAAAAAACCCGCTTGATGTAGCGGGTTTTTTAAAATAGTGGCGGAGAGTTAGGGATTCGAACCCCAGGACCTGTTACAGTCAACAGTTTTCAAGACTGCCGCAATCGACCGCTCTGCCAACTCTCCGGGTGCAAAATAATAGCCTCGCGGTTGATATTCCAAAAAAACTATGCTAAGTCGACTAAAATAATATCAAGCATTCTCTTACAATGCAATCACATCAATAGATACAGAAGATTAAAAAAATATAAATTAGCCTATTTTACTGGCGGTTCAATTTTCTCTACCACTATTAAATCGCTCAACTCCACATTCATGGGTAATTGACCGATCTGAACAATGGCTCGCTTTCCCCTGATTTCCATCACTTCTCCAACTTGGTAGTTCTTCTTGGATTTTACCAAGGATCCCACTTTTATCAGACTATAGAGTTCCTTGAATTTGAGGTCGGTTTTCTTGGCCAATTTATTCACCACAATGGCTTCCTTCTGTTTAAAAAGTAGGATTTGCAAATTTTTGACCACTTCGCTTTTATCGTCCGCTTTTTTCCAGTCCAGCACAATCTGTTTCAACTTCCTTTCCATATCCTTTAAATAGAGGATCCTGTCTTCCGTAATTCGATTTTGTTGCTTCAGCAAATCAACCTGTTGTTGGTGCTTTTCCTTGTCCAACACTTTCTCTAATTCTTTTTTCAACTGCTCATTCTCTTTAAGAAGTTGATTGAGCTGCTTTTTTTCTTTGTCGAGCTGTTGTAAGTCCTGTTCTGTACTATTTAAAAGTCGATCCAACTTAAAATGATCTTCATCAACCAATTGCCTCGCCCTAGAAATGAGTTTACTTGATAACCCAATCCTTTCTGCAATAGCAAAAGTATAGGAACTACCAGGCTTACCAACAATCAATCGATACATGGGCATCAGGTTCACTTCATCAAACTGCATGGCTGCGTTAATAATACCTGGTGTATGATTAGCCATCACTTTCAAATTCAAATAGTGGGTTGTAACAACCCCAAATGAATGGCGCTTGCATAGTTCTTCCATAATAACTTCGGCAAAAGAGCCCCCTAGATTAGGATCTGATCCGCTGCCCAATTCATCTATAAAAAATAAGGTCTTACCATTAGCCACTTCCATAAAATACTTCATGTGCAGCAGGTGACTACTATAAGTACTCAATTCAAATTCAATACTCTGGGTATCGCCAATATGGATGAATAATTGTTTAAAAATGCCCATGGTAGAAGTAGCACTAACTGGTACCAATAATCCACTTTGTAACATGATCTGGTTAAGGCCAATGGTTTTCATAGTAACAGTTTTACCACCTGCATTGGGGCCACTAATTACTAGAATCCTATTCTTATCGTCTAGTGTGAGGGAAACAGGTATGGTTTTCTTACCTGAACTTTTATGGTATAACAATAAAAGTGGATGATAGGCATCAATCAAATGAACATGTGCCCTATCTACCAAATTGGGGTATTGTGCATTCATGTCAAGTGCCAACTTAGCTTTTCCCCTTATAAAATCATATTCACCAGCAACTGTTAAATAACTGCTTAGCAATGGCGCATAGACTTGCATTCTGGCGGTTAGTGCTCTTAGA
>JANOYH010000218.1:0-6206 GCA_031428775.1 Bacteroidota bacterium | reverse complement strand
TTGTTTTCTATCTTTGGTTTTTCTGAATAAACAATTACTTCAATTAAAGTTCTGGAAGCTTCATTCAGTTTTACATCGCCCAGATTAAAATCATAACGTTCTTCCCTTAAAAAAATACTATCCAAATCCATGCTAGCATAGCTCATTGCTGCAACTGATAATCGATAATAGCCAAGGGGCAGTTGTTGAAATTCAAAAGCCCCATTTTTGTCCGTAATGGCTGAGGCCGTTTTTATAGAATCACCCATAATTTGTACCGTTACATAAGCAGATGGTATGGCTTTTCCTGACTTAGATTCCAACACATTACCCATGATGATTCCAAGATATCTTTTTTGCTTGATGGGTTGCGACTGCGTTTGACCGTCTATACTGCCAAAATTGAGCACTAAAAAGAAAAATAAAACAGCTCTACGCATGAAAAAAAGGATATTTGCCCACTGCAATCTAAATCTAACCACACTTAAATTGAAATAGTTGGTATGATCGGTTGAATACACAAAAATAACCCTTATGTACTTGATTTATGGTATCCCAAATTGTAATACAGTAAAATCTACAAGAGATTGGTTCAAGCAACACGGTATTGACTATACTTTTTATGATTACAAAAAGCAAGGAATCAGTTCCGATAAATTGCAAGAGTGGTGCAAGCAAAAGGGTTGGGAAATCTTGCTCAATAAAAAAGGAACGACTTGGAGGGCGATGGACATTTTACAACAGAAAAAAATCTGTACTGAAAAAACTGCTATTGCCTTCTTTATGGAAAAGCCAACTGTTATAAGGCGACCCATTATTGAATTAGGTGGCAAGATTATTACTATTGGTTTTGATGAAAACAGTTATACCCTACTTTTTCATCACTAGCACTTTCATTCAACCCATTAATTCAACACTTTCTTGAGTGCTTGTTCCAAATCATTTCCCCTCAAGTTCTTTCCGATAATATTTCCTTGGGGATCGATGAGCATATTTGAGGGAATAAGGTTAATTCGATACATCATAACGGCCGAACCCGGTGCAGTCTGGTTGTCTAATACATTGGTCCAAGAAAGTTGGTCTGATTTAATAGCCTGGATCCAACTTGCTTTTTCACGATCGAGGGATACGCCGAAAATGGCAAAATTCTTGTTTTTGTACACGCTATAAGCCCTTACTAAATTGGGGTTCTCTTGTCTACATGGCCCGCACCAGCTAGCCCAGAAATCAACCAATACATATTTGCCTTTAAAGGACGATAAAGAAATGGGCTTGCCATTGGCATCATTTTGTGTAAAGTCGACCGCCTTAGTACCCACAGCCCCAATTTTAGATTCATAAATGGCATTCTCTAATGCTTTTGAATAAGGGCCCACTTTTGCTTGACCAGATAAACAGGCGTAATAAGTTTCTAATTCTGACGCACCACCATTTAATAACGGGCTGATGACATATAATACAAAAGGACTAACCGCAGAATTGGGCTTCTCTTTTGCAAATCCTGCTGCTTTATTAATTACTGCAGATTTGACCGCATTAAATTTCGATAATTGTTGATTCCGTTTTGTAGGGTCCGTTTCTTTGTTAATATTAGCTGCTAGAATATTCAATGAATCTTTTAAGGGATTGAATTCCTTTTTAAAATAGGCATAATCCGACTGCAAAGTTGAGCCCGTTAAAGACATATTTTTAATTTGGCTCATGTCTCCTTCTACCGTAATGGTATCATTAAAAATAAACACGTCAATTAATTCAGTTGACCCATTAAAATTTAAAAGATAAATATTGGGCTCCACTAGCAAAGCAGATAAAATGAAATTTTCATTCTTAACCACTGACGAAACAACGGCTGCGCCATTATTTCCAGAAACAAGGCTCACTATAGCACTGTCTTTTAACCCTTTTACATGCCCTCTAATCACCACATTTTTATTGTTGATTTGAGAAAAAGCAAGTACTGGTAAGAGTAATAGTAATATGGTTTTTAACATAGTTATTTTGAATGACGCTGTTTTAAAATATGAACAACCTGCTCAAGTTTACATCCTTTTGCATTTAAGAGCATTAAGTAATGAAACATCAGATCAGCTGCTTCATTTAAAAATAATGATTCGTTATTGTCTTTTGCTTCAATGACTAATTCTACTGCTTCTTCACCCACTTTTTGGGCAATTTTATTGATTCCTTTAGAGAAAAGTTTTGCCACATAAGACTCATCAATAGATGCTTTTTTTCTCAGCTCAATAATGTCCTCCAAATAATTAAGGAAATTGCTGTTGTGGTTTTTTTCCATCCAACAAGTGTCGGCTCCAGTATGGCAAACAGGTCCTTTGGGATGTGCTTTAATTAAAAGTGTATCATTATCGCAGTCGACTGAAATGCATTTCAATTCCAAAAAATTACCACTTTCTTCACCTTTGGTCCACAAGCGCTGTTTGGATCTACTAAAAAAAGTAACCCTTCCTGTTTCCTCTGTTTTCAATAATGCGGCTTCATTCATAAAGCCCAGCATTAACACTTTATCCGTATCAAAATCCTGTACAATGGCCGGTACTAATCCATCGAAATATTTAGCATAGTCAATTTTCATGTCAATTTTCTTATAGTCTTACAACAATCCCTTTTTCATTCAAAAAATGTTTCAAATCTGGTATCCCTATTTCTTTAAAATGAAAGATACTAGCGGCTAATGCAGCGTCTGCTTTTGCTATTTCAAAAACGTCCACAAAATGCTCCATTTTCCCCCCACCACCAGAAGCAATTACAGGTACTGGCAAAGTTGCTGCCAAGACCGAAGTAATATCTAGTGCAAAACCCTGTTTGGTTCCATCATGATTCATGGAAGTGAGCAAAATTTCACCAGCTCCCAAATCTACGGCTTGTTTTGCCCAGTCGATACATTTTGTATCCGTTTTAACGCGTCCTCCATTTAAATATACATACCAATTGCCGTCTTCTTCCAGCTTGGTATCAATTGCCAAAACTACACACTGGCTGCCAAATTCCCTTGATAAGTCCTTTAAAAGTTCCGGTTTTTTAAATGCCGATGTGTTCACGGATATCTTATCCGCC
Organism: Bacteroidota bacterium; assembly: GCA_031428775.1. Classification (GTDB taxonomy): domain Bacteria; phylum Bacteroidota; class Bacteroidia; order Chitinophagales; family Chitinophagaceae; genus Sediminibacterium. Next base: position 3,155 of record JANOYH010000218.1, on the reverse strand, counting down.
CCGTTTTGTAAGAGGGCATACACGTCTTCTACACTACTGATACCACCACCCACTGTAAAAGGAATATTGATATGGTGCGAAATGCGGTTTACCAATTCGCTCAAGGTTTTACGCTTTTCAATGGTGGCCGTGATGTCTAGAAAAACCAATTCATCCGCTCCTTGTTGGGCATAAAAAGCCCCCAATTCAACAGGATCACCAGCGTCACGGATATTTTCAAAATTGATCCCTTTCACGGTTCTGCCGTCTCTGATATCCAAACAGGGTATGATTCTTTTTGTAAGCATTTATGTTATTGCTGATTGATGATTGTTGAATTTTGAATTTTGAATTTTGATTGAGAAATGCTGATGATAACAACATTTTATAGCAAATATTTCAAATCCGACAAAGGAATTCTCCCTTCATAGATTGCTTTTCCAACTATTGCGCCAGAACAACCTATTTCTTTCAAGGCATATAAATCGTCCATAGAACTAACACCGCCACTTGCAATAAAATAGGCTGCTGGGAATTTTTCCAATATTGATTGATACAATTCAATAGAAGGTCCTTCCAGCTTTCCATCTTTACTAACATCGGTACAAAACACTTGTTTAACGCCTTTCGAAAGATAGTCTTCCATAAAATCAAAAATAGAAATGTCGGTAGTTTCCAACCAACCTGCCACTGCAATTTTTTGTTCTTTGACATCTGCTCCCAATAAAAACTTATCCGCCCCATAGGTATCTAGCCATTGTACAAATGTTTCAGGCGATTTCACTGCCAAACTTCCCACGGTTGCAAAAGCTGCACCAGATTCAAATACAATATTCAAATCCTTGTCTTGCTTAATGCCCCCTCCAAAATCAATACTCAATGAAGTATTTGCTGCAATCACTTGTAATACTTTCCAATTCTGTACTGTTCCCGCTTTTGCACCATCCAAATCAACCAAGTGCAGTCTTTTTAAACCAGCGTCTTCAAACTGCTTGGCCACTTCCAATGGGTTTTCATTGTAAATTGTTTTCTGTGCATAATCACCTTGCGTAAGTCTTACACATTTTCCGTCGATGATATCAATTGCTGGTATAATTTCCATAGTTACAAGTCTATTTTTTACAACTGTATAAAATTTCTTAAAATCTGCTCCCCCACTAAAGCACTTTTCTCTGGGTGAAACTGCACCCCATAAAAATTATTTTTATGTAATGCAGCACTATAAGTTAACACATAATCTGTTGTTGCAATGGTATGTTCACCAAATGATGCATAATAGCCGTGTACAAAATAGCAGTAGCTGTTTTCAAGTACCTCTTTAAACAGTGGTGTTTTTAACGAGTGAATATTGTTCCAACCAATTTGTGGCACTTTTAATTGAGGCTGCAGGATTTTATCAGGTGTGAACAGTTTAACTGCTTCGTCAAAAATTCCAAGGCATTCAGTATCATTTTCTTCACTATGCTTACACATCAATTGCATACCCAAACAAATACCGAGTACTGGTTGATGTAAATTTTTAATAAGGGTATCCATGCCCCTTTCACGTAAGTATTGCATTGCCGTACTAGCTTCACCTACTCCGGGAAAGATGACTTTATCGGCAGCTATAATATCCGCATGATTGTCTGTTACGATTGCTTCAATACCAATTCTCTCTAATGCATAAAGCACCGATTGAATATTGCCTGCATTATATTTTATAATGACCAATTTCATAATCTAATTTCTGATGATAGTATCATTTGATACGTTGCATAAATGTTTTTACTGTGTTGTTGATATCAGTATTATTTTCTAAAGCTTTAATAAAAGCTGTACCAATGATGGCGCCTTGAGCATATAAACAAGCTGATTGAAATGTGGTCCTATCTTTGATTCCAAAACCAACTAGCACTGGATTTTTCAATTGCATTTCTTTAAGTTTTTTCAAATAAAGTTCTACTGCCTGAAAGTCTTTGTCCTTTCCGGTTGTAGCGGATGAGCTTACTGCATACAAAAAACCCGTACTCAAATCGTCTAATTTTCTTACTCGTTCAAGGGTAGTTTCTGGGGTGACCAAAAAAATAAAATCCAAGCCATATTTTTTAATTACTGCACCATATTCTGATTCAAATTCAAACTCAGGCAAATCGGGTAAGATTAACCCATCTACTCCCACAGCAGCAGCGGCAGCACAAAATTTTTCGAAGCCGTATTGTAATACAGGATTCATGTAACCCATGAGTATGATGGGTACAGTAGCGTTCTTTCTAATGTCTTTCAGTTGTTCAAATAGTACAGCAATCGTCATCCCATTAGCCAGGGCAATATTTCCACTGGATTGAATCACTGGGCCATCTGCTAAAGGGTCACTATAGGGCATACCCAATTCAATTATGTCTGCCCCATTTTCTTGTAATGCTTGAATGATGTCAATGGTACTATTCAAATGCGGATAGCCTGCTGTACAATAAACATTTAAAATATTTCCTTGTTTCTGCTTAAATAATTTTGCTAACCTGCTCATAATTTATTTTTTGTAACCTATGACCCATTTTTTAACCAAGCATGATCAATTTTGCAACCTACCAAAATCAATTATGCAAATCCAGTTCCTTGATATAAGTGGCTAAATCTTTATCGCCTCTGCCACTCAAGCAAACCACTACTCTATCGCTTGGTACCAAATTTAATTTTCCTAACACCGCAAATGCATGAGCCGTTTCTAAAGCGGGTATAATACCCTCCGTTTTACTTACATGAAATGCGGCGTCAAGTGCTTCTTGGTCTGTGGCGCTCATAAATATACCCCTGCCTGTTTCGTATAAATTAGCGTGTAATGGTCCAACACCAGGGTAATCTAAACCAGCAGAGATACTATGAGGTTCTACTACTTGTCCATCTGCTGTTTGCATTAACAAACTTTTACTTCCATGGAGTATGCCTGGTTTCCCCAACTGTGTAGTAGCTGCACTCATACCGCTATGTACCCCTAATCCAGCCGCTTCCACAGCCACTAATTTAACCGACAATTCATCTAGAAAATGATAAAATGCACCGGCAGCATTGCTACCACCACCCACACATGCCACAACATGTGTTGGCAATTCATTGCCCGTTTTCTCCATTAGCTGCCAACGCGTTTCTTCGCTTATGACACTTTGAAAACGAGCAACCATATCAGGATAAGGATG
>JANOYH010000217.1:0-25158 GCA_031428775.1 Bacteroidota bacterium | reverse complement strand
GCCATCCTTTAAACAAAAAGACGAAAGGGAGTATGATTAAAAGAAATATGGGGATCATACTCACAAGAGAAGGTTGGTAGGCTAACTGTTTAAAATCCATCAAACTAGCTAACTGCCAAAGTCCAATTAATTGTCGAACCAAATAAACGCTGTAAAACAAAAGGGAAAACTGAAGGGATGTAAGAAAGCGAATCAACAACCATTTATAGGGTACCATTGGCATCAGTACCGCAAAAATAACTAGGGGAAGTAAATACAGAAAAGCCGTACCAATAAATGAAAACATAGCAAAAAAATTATACTTTTTCCCAAACCTGAAAACTGAAAGGAAACGCATGTTTTGTGTCTGCACTGAATGCCTCTTCAGAAATGAGTTGCCAATGGTTGTTTAAAACAGGAAAATATTTATCGCCTTCTAACGTACAATCTACCCTTGTCAAGTATACCCTTTGGGCAACTTCCAATGATTGTTCGTAGATCTCGGCACCACCAATCACATAGCATTCTTTGTAATTAGCCGCAGCAGCAATATCATATGACGCTTCTAATGAATGTGCTACAACAATACCCTCCTGATCATAATCAGCTTGCTTTGTTATGACAATATTCATTCTACCATTGAGCGGTTTACCAGATAGGGATTCAAAAGTTTTTCGACCCATGATTACGGGCATAGCCCAGGTTCTATTTTTAAAAAATCGCATGTCATTTGGCAAATGCCATAGTAAGCGATTTTCTTTACCAATGGCATTATTATTTGCAGCGGCAACTACTAGGCTAATGATCATATAAAAGTTTATATAAATTAAGCTACAAAAAAAACACTGTATTATACTGCTACAGGTGCTTTAATGGCAGGATGGTGCTGATAGTTTTCAAGTGTAAAATCTTCCCATTGAAAGCTGAAAATGTCTTTAACTGCTGGATTGATTTTCATGATTGGTAAAGGGAATGGCGATCTTTTTAGAAGGATATCCGCTTGTTCAAAATGGTTATTATACAAATGAACATCGCCAAAACTATGAATGAATTCTCCATAAGCTAGGTCGCATACCTGAGCAATCATCATTGTCAAAAGCGCATAAGAAGCAATATTGAAGGGAATACCCAAAAAAGAGTCCGCACTACGCTGATACAATTGACAACTTAGCTTACCATCTGCTACATAAAATTGAAATAAGCAATGACAGGGCATTAATGCCATTTTGGGAAGTTCTGCTACATTCCAGGCACTTACGATCAATCTTCTGCTATCTGGTGTTTTTTTAATTTGTTGAATGAGTTCAGAAATCTGGTCAACCACAGTACCATCAGCGCCTTCCCAACTACGCCATTGTTTGCCATAAACAGGACCAAGGTCGCCATTTTCATTTGCCCATTCATCCCAGATACTCACTTTGTGTTCATTGAGATACGCAATATTGGTATCCCCTTTTAAGAACCATAATAGTTCATACACAATGCTTTTGAGGTGTAATTTCTTAGTAGTCACCATGGGAAATCCCATTTGCAAATCGAATCTCATCTGGTAGCCAAAACAGCTTTTGGTACCTGTTCCTGTACGGTCGGTCTTTGTTGCACCCTGTTCTAAAATGTGTTGTAAGAGTTGGTGGTATTGCTGCATGGGCGCAAGTTAATAAAGTTGTTTTGAAGCTAGGAAGGCTAACTATAAATGGGGATTCTCTGTTAATTAAGCTAAATTCTCCCCCAGTTTCACCTATTATGAACATAAGAAATAGGAATCCTTTAACTTTAGTGTTAGTAAATCAGCCTAATATATGAAGATTTTAATTGCAGATGATCATACTATTGTTAGAGAAGGTCTAAAAAGGATTCTCTTGGAAGCATTTCCATTCTGTGAGATACACGACGTTTGTGATGCAGCCGATTTACTCAAAAAAGCTTTACACGAAAAATGGGATATCATTATTTCTGATATTAGTATGCCTGGGCAGTCCGGTATTGAAGTATTAAAACAGATAAAAGAACACGCACCACAAATTCCCGTGTTGATGTTGAGTATGCATGCGCCAGAACAATATGCTGTAAGGGCTATTAAGGCGGGCGCTTCTGGATATTTGACTAAAGAAAGTGCGCCATTTGAATTGGTGAATGCTGTTGAAAAAATTCTTGGAGGCAGAAAATACATTACCCCTCAAGTAGCCGAAGTTTTGGCAGAATCTATTGAACAAAATTTCGATAAACTACCACACGAAATTTTATCTGATAGAGAATTTGAAGTGCTCAAATTAATTGCGGGTGGACAAAGTATTTCTAAAATCGGAGAGTCTCTTTCCCTCAGTGTCAATACCATTAGTACTTATCGTACCCGCATTATGGAGAAGCTAAATATTCATAATAATGCCGACCTTGTAAAGTATGCTATGAAGCATAATTTAATCTAAATCATGACAGCCTTGTAGTATTGTAACTACTTACTCATAAAATAATAATCGGTTTAAATGCCCGCTCCTGCTACAAGGGAGCGGGCATTTTTGTTAGGTGTTTATCACAGTTGTTGCTATTTCTCTCTAATCCTTGTCAGCGTTGCTTTGTACTGTAAAAACAAAGCAATGAAAGCGGTAAAAAATATAAGAAAATCAGTCCTACAATTAGCATTTATCTTATATATCCTTTTGGCAAATCAACTTACTGCAGTTGCTAATTTAGACTATGACAAAGCGCCCATTGGTATCACTTTAAATGGGGCAGAATTTGGGCAACAAAACTTACCCGGCATTTATAAAAGAGATTACATTTTTCCTAATGAACAAGAAATAAAATACTTCGCTGGAAAAGGGGTTGAATTGATTCAATTGCCTGTTAGATGGGAAAGAGCGCAACAAAAAATTGGTGCTCCGCTTGATCAACAATACATGGCACTGATTAACCACTTCATCAATACTTGCAAAAAATATCGCGTTTCAGTCATCATTACCATTCACAACTACGGCCGCTATCATATCAACAATGTTCCTTATATCATTGGAAGCAAAGAAGTGCCTTATGCACAATTCAGGGCTTTTTGGAAAAATTTTGCTACTAACCTAAAACAACATGAGAACATCTACGGGTTCAACCTGATGGCAGAACCTTACAGTATGCCAGAGGGTGTTTGGGAAAATGCTGCTCAAGAAGCCATATACGGAATTAGGGAAGTTGACCAAACACATGCCATTATAGTAGATGGCAACAACTATGCTTGTGCTGAAAAATGGGTTGAGTACAGTGATGCACTAAAATACATTGAAGATCCTAGCAACAATTTGTTATATGACGCACATTGCTACTTTGACAATGACTGCAGCGGCACTTATGCAAATGGATATACCAGTGATTTAAATGAGCAAATCGGTGTTCAAAAAGTAAGCGCTTTTATTAACTGGCTAAAAACGAACAACAAAAGAGGTTATGTAGGTGAGTTTGGTGTTCCAAAAAATGATCCTCGTTGGATTCCTGTATTGGACAATTTTCTTAGCTATATCCAAAAGAACGGTATTGGTGGATGTTATTGGGGTGCAGGTCCATGGTGGAAAGGTTATAGCCTAAGCATTGAGCCTATACTAGGAGTTGACCAACCACAAATGCTTGTATTGAATACCTACCTAAATGAGAAAAACACTTACGCAATTAATTCACAATACACTAGCAACACAAAATCAGCAAACATCATCAGTTCTCTAAAATAATAATACCATCATTATGAAATACCCCTACTTATTAGACGAAACCCTTTCCATGATGATTCAGTCAAATTTATGTTATGTCATTAGCACTGACTTAACGGGACACATCAATTATATCAACCAAAAAACACTGGATCAGTTTTCTGAGCAACCACCTCTTTTGAAGAATCAATCTTTTCAAGATTTGCTCAGCTTTGACGACCAACTACGTTTTCAAAGGGCTATGAAAAAAAGTGCTGAAGACATTAGTTTACCCGTTACGGTACATCTCAATGGTTTTATTGGAGCTACACAACCCAACTCCATGCAATTCAGTATCTCGGTTATTAAAGATGAATTATATGAAGCAATTGGGTTTCTATTTATTGGTCAGCCTGCTATACAAAAAGCAGCAGAGTCTTCCATTTTACAGAAATACCCAATATCAGCTGCAAAGCAAGAATTTAGTGCTGTTGCAAATGACATCCCTTTGATGATTTGGATTTTAGACAATAACCTTCAATGTGTGTATGCCAATAATGCGGTACTCAAACATTTCAATTCAAATCTTGAACATGAATTGGGAAGAGGTTATTTACAAAAATTGCCAAAACAACAATTGACAGGAGAAATGGGAAGTTTTCTACATAACCTTTCTACTAAGAAGGCATTTTCTGTAGAGCTTTCCCTTGAAAATGCTGCAAAAGAGGAAAGGATTCATTTCTATCTTGCTCCGCAGCTCAATCAAGAATGCCAGTTCACTGGGTACATCATTTATGGTACAGATATCACCCATGTACACCAAGTGGCCAATGCCCTGAATCAACAAAGCACTTTAATTAATGTATTGAATAAAGAATATATCCGATTTAAAAAAGTAGCCAATGTGTCTAATCAAAGTATACTTCTGACTAATACCATAAATCAAATTACTTGGATCAATGCGGCTACTACCACTATGCTGGGATATGAATTACCAGAAATAGCTGGTCAACAAGATTTTAAAATATTTTGTGGCCCAGATACTGATCTTGAAGACATCAATAATATCAAATCTGGCATATGCAATATTACCGCCTTTGAAAAAGAAATGATATTGTATAATAAAGCTGGTCAGAAATTTAAAATCGACTTCATCAAAGAACCCATCTTCGATGATCAGCAAGTCTTCACTGGCTTTTTAATCATCCTCAGCAACAGAATTAGTTTCGTAAATGCCAATCCTGTTAACTTAAATAACTATGCACACCAAGAAATTGAAGAGATAGTATTAATAGACGACGACAAACTTGTGAATGAGATGAATCAACTGATTATTAAATCTGCATTCCCATATATGCCTGTAAAAGTATTTTATGATGTAGACTATGCTTTGTCGCATATAAATGCTAATCCATATACACGTAGAAAAATCATTCTAGACCTTAGTTTCCCGCATAAATCTGGCTGGTATTTCTTAGACGAGTACCAAAAACTAGATCAACCTTGGTCGGTGGTAATTCTTACTTCTTCTGTTGAAGCAGCAGATATTGAAAGGTCAAAAGACTATCGATTCATTACCCATTTTATCAACAAGCCATTAAACAAGGAGCAACTAAATGGATTGCAAATATTAGAAGCAAGAAAACTCAAAGTTGCTTAGTTTAAAATAAGGATTGTAAAGAGCGGTTATTTATCATTCCTTCTAGACAATTCTTTTTTAATTAAAGCGAGTTCTCTACCAGTTTGTCCACTTACACTACTATTTTCTTGTGCCCTGCGCATCAGGTATGGAATGACATCTCTAATAGGTCCGAATGGTAAATATTTACTTACACTTAAACCCTCTTTAGCAAGGTTAAAAGTGATATTGTCACTCATACCATACAATTGCGAAAAATGCATATGAGGATGTTGCAGAGGAATTCCTTTTTCTTCCATCAGTTTTGCTGCAAGCAAATTGCTTGTATCATTATGAGACGCTACTATGCAAGCAATTCGTTCAATATTGTCAATACAAAAACGAATAGATTCATCATAGTCTCTATCACATGCTTCCTTGTTTTCTTGAATAGGCGACAAATAGCCCATTTGATAAGCACGCTCCCGCTCTTTTTCCATATAAGCGCCACGTACTAATTTAATCCCCAAAATAAAACCTTGTTCAGAAGCAATTTTATGGGAAATTTTTAGAAAGTGAAGTCGGTCGTGTCGATACAATTGAATCGTATTATACACCACTGCTTTTTCTTTATTGAAAATCTCCATCATTTCAATAGTCAGGCGATCAACAGGGTCTTGAATCCAGCTTTCTTCTGCGTCGATTAAAACACCAATATTTTTGTCAGCTGCTGCTTCACAAATAATATACATCCTTTCCCGTACACGATCCCATTCAGCCGTTTGTGCTTCGTGATCATGAATGCCACTTCTGAGTCGGGGTGCTTCATTTAAAGTTTGCAATAACCCATGACGAGCTAAGCCAGTAACTTTAATACTGATATAGGGTATATTGGTTTGTGTGGCAGCATAATTAATTACCCGAATAAACTCGTCAGTAGCTAAGTCGAAATTATCTTCCCCTTCTTTACCCTCAACCCCATAATCGAGTATTACTTTCACACCATACTTACCCAATACATTACCCACTTCTGCAGTTTCTTCTAAGGTTTCACCACCAACAAATTGTTTAAAAATGGTTTTTCGGATTAGACCATGTATAGGTAAACCCGTTTTCATCAAAAATGGTGTGAGCCTGGTTCCCAACTGCACAAACAAGGGAAAACCCATGGTACTAAAAAGGAACTTAGCCCCTTTTAAATCTTTGTTTGCCTTGTAGGCAAATGCATTTTCGGTATTCTCAAAGGAAATATTCATTGCTAACGGTCGTTCGTAACGCGAATATCGGTACAGAATGCGTAAGAAAAAAAAGGAATTTATGAACAGCTTATATAAGTTTTTAAACGGTAGAGCTGATTTATACAAAAAACTCGGTATTCGGCTATGAGTTAGTCGAAAAATAGACTGAATGAGAATACCATTTTGCTACTAAATTTCTATTTTATTATTTATGATTTAGTTAGAACTTCGCAGCATGACTATCACAAAAACGGAAATATACAAATACGCCATTCCCATGGTACCTTTTACCATCGCAACAGGTACCATGCATTTTGCACAAAATCTATTGATTAGAATCCATACAAACGATGGTATCATTGGCGTTGGTGAATGTTCTGCTTTTCCTATGATTGCCGCAGAAACGCAAGCCACATGCTATGAAATGGCAAAAGATTTTGCCGCAATTTGGAAAAACAAAGACCCGCTTGAAATTGAAGCTAGAATGGAAGACTTGCATTCATATACCGCAGGAAACTATACTGCAAAAAGTGCATTCGACTTAGCACTCTATGATATTGCTGCAAAGTATGCCAACTTACCCCTATACAAATTTTTAGGTGGAGAAATCAAATCAATTGAAAGTGACCTCACCATAGGAATTGGCACCTCAGATGAAATGGCTAAAACTGCTATCGCTTTCAAAGAGAAAGGCGTTCGCATGATTAAAGTGAAACTGGGGAAAAAACCGATGGATGACGTTGAAAGAATCAGCAAAATCAGGGCAGTAATTGGCAATGATATCATCATTAGAATCGATGCAAATCAGGGTTGGTCGTACCCAGATGCAATCACTGCACTCAACGCACTTGGTCAATACCAAATAGAGTTTTGTGAACAACCGATGCGTACCTGGAACGACCATCTATTGCCTACATTAATGGCCGAAACACCCATACCAATCATGGCAGATGAGTCTGTATTTACCCATCACGATGCGGAAAGAATGATTCAAAATCACGCATGCCATTTTATCAATATTAAATTCGCAAAAAGTGGCGGGATCTTAGAAGCTACTAAAATAAATAAGGTTGCAGAAGCAAGTGGCATCCAATGTATGATGGGTGGAATGCTAGAGAGTAGACTTGCATTAACGGCAAAAGTTCATTTTGCTATGGCGCATGACAATATTCGATTTTATGATTTAGATACCTGTTTATTAGGACACTTAACAGACCCTGTATTAGGTGGTATTAGCTATCAAGGAATGCATCTTTCACTCAGTGAAGCTCCGGGAATAGGCGCCGATGTAGATCAAGCCTATCTTAAAAATCTGGAACAGACTATTATCTAACCAATCTGCGCACCTATATTTGCAAAAAAATAAAAGTCCCATTCCATGGAAGCCAAAAAAGCCACAGAAAGTTTTACCATCATGAATGAATTGGTGCTACCCAATGATACCAATACATTTGGAAATTTAATGGGAGGAAGATTGATGTATTGGATGGATATTGCTGCTGGTATTGCCGCTGGAAAGCATTGTAATACGCCAAGCATGACGGCATCGGTTGATAATCTGAGCTTCAAGAATCCAATTAAACTTGGCAACGTAGTACATATTGAAGCACAGGTTTGCAGGGCATTCACTACTTCTATGGAAATACATTTACGCGTTTGGGGTGAAGACCTTTTACACCAATACAAATATGAAAGCAATGAAGCTTTTTTCACCTTTGTTGCGCTTGACCCCAATGGAAAACCAAGAAAAGTTCCTCAAATTATTGCTGAAACAGAAGAAGAAATAAAATTGTATGAAGGCTCTTTAAGAAGAAGACAATTACGTTTAATACTTTCTGGAAAAATGAAGCCAGCTGATGCAAATGAACTTAAGGCTTTGTTTTTAAACGATTAATCATTATTCTACCAAGCATTTGGTGATTTACTTGTCTAATACATTCATAATATGGTGCTTACTTTTAAGCATATAGGTTTTGCTTTGTTCAATTGCATGCATTACTTGATCTAGAATTTCTTCAACCGGAAGTGTATAATCTATCACCATTGGCTCTTTAAACCTGATGGATAACTTAGCTCCTTTTTTCTTGAATGAGAGTCCCGTTTTATTAAATGCACGCCAGAAACCATTGATTACTACTGGAACTACAATGGGTTGATTATTTTTAATAATATGCGCAGTTCCTTTTCTACCAGGCGCAAAGGGCTTTGTAGTGCCTTGGGGGAAAGTAATGACCCAGCTTTTATTAAGTGCTTCGTCAATTTTTTGTGTATCGGATTCATCCCTATCTCTCACAACTTCTTTCCCTTCTGAACGCCAAGTTCGTTTTATGGTTAATGCACCTCCCATTTTAAACAATCGGCTTATAAAACTGCCATTCATGGTTTCTTCCGCTGCAACAAAAAATACATTGGTAAAAGGGTTCAATAAATAATAGGGCACACCCAACCTGTTTTCTTTACGCCATTTTACAGCACAAAATATGTGTAAAAATGTAATTACATCTGCAAAATAGGTTTGATGGTTGCTTACAAATAGCACATTTTCCTTTGGAAGGTTTTTTAAATGTTCTGTTCCTTCTATATTGATACTGTTGACCAAAGCTAGTCCGGGATAGGAAACGGCTCCAACAAATGCATACACTAAAGAGCGCACAACTCTAATGTTTTTCAATCGCTCAGTCAATCGCATAGTTTCTATTTGTAGACTACTAAATAATAAACAATGTAAAGAAATTGTTAATCAACAATTTAAAAATAAGTGTTTTGTATCAACCAGTACCAATAATTTTGCGTCAGCAAAAACTTATCATGGAATTGAATACAGTGATTTTTGACATTGATGGTTTATTAATAGACAGTGAACCTTTATGGAATTCAGCAGCAGAAGAAGTGCTAAAACAATACGGAGTGAACCTTACAGAGGAGCAGTATAAGTCAACCACAGGCCTTAGAACCAAAGAATTCGTTCAATGGTGGTTTAGTTATTATCAGATTGGCCCTCAGGAACATGCAATTGCAGAAAAGAAAATTGTACAATCCGTATTGGAAAAAATAGAGAACCAAGCAACGGTGATGCCTGGCTTGGGGTATATATTCGACTTCTTTTATAAAAAGAAATTCAAAATAGGCTTGGCAACTTCTTCACCTCAAGAATTAATCGATTTAGCCATTCGAATGACGGGTATTGGTGATTATTTAAATGCAACAGCATCGGCAGAAGAACTCCCTTTTGGCAAACCACATCCCCAAGTTTACCTGAATTGTGCCGCTCAAATGGATGCATCACCTACAAATTGCATTTGTTTTGAGGACAGTTTTAATGGAATGATTGCGGCTAAAGCGGCTAGGATGAAATGCGTTGTAGTGCCACATTACACGCAACTAAAAGACGAAAAATGGGGGGCTTCCGATTTAAAACTCTCCTCACTTCAAAATTTCGGAGAACTGCATTTTAATTTGATTCAAAGTAGGTGATAACAAAGAGGCTGCCCCTTATGAGACAGCCTCTTTGTTACGATATTTTAATAGTCATTTCTTTTAAACTTGTAAAGACAGGTTTAAATGCGACTAGTTCTTACTCTTCAAATTAGGAAAAGGTGCGGGTACGGTATTTGGTCCATCTTCAATGGTTCCTTGTAAATCTACTGTATTCACATCACCATCCTGTCCATAAGACCAGATAAAGCGGCTTTCCGCAACACCTTGCTTTTCTACCAAATATTTGATAACTGCATTAACTCTGTCCCAACTCAATTGTTGAGCAGATTTACTAGATGCACCGTATCCTATTACTTTTACTTTACAATTTGGATTGGCATTAATCTTTGCAGCAGCATTTGCTAAAACTATTTCATTTTCTTTGCTCAACTTAGCACTTCCTTTAAACTGCACACTTGGTAATGATCCAATTGTACATTCTGGAGTAGCCACAGGTTTCATATTTGACACTATATCCCTGACTTCCTTGCAACATGCAGGCTCTGGACAGTTACCTATACCATCTGCATTTACCGGGAAACACTTTTGTGGAGTTAGCAATTCCTTATCCTTAAAATCAGGAACACCATCACCATCTGTGTCTTTAGAAACACCATGACTATCTACTGGAGCACCAGTGGGGGTATTGGGTTCTAAATCGAACTGATCTGTTACTCCATCTTTATCGCCATCAGGAAGTACTGTTTTAGGCAACTTTAAGTGAGTTGGTTTATTTAATTCATTGTAAACATAATTATTGGGGTTGATCCAATACAATGGTTCTACCCTTTTGTTTCTACTTTGTGCAGAAACTTGCAAAGCAAATCCAAGCATTACAAGTACAGACAATATGGAAATAATTCTTTTCATAATAATCTTTTTATTCGGTGGATACTAGCTTATAAATTGAAATTGATGTGCGCACTTAAATAGCTCAAAATGTTTCTGTTATTTGACAATCCTGAACCATCCGTATATTTTTCAAGAGAGGTTAACTTTTCTTCAATTCCAATATTGATTTTTGGATTGATTTTATAAGAAGCCCCAAGACCAGCGCTTATTCCATGTCTAACATATCTATCTCCTAATTCAAATAATACGCCTCTTTTCCCATCAGGGTTATATCCTGCATTATCGTATTTCCCGTCTTGTAGGGCTTTTGCTTGAGAAATAATTTCTTTTGTTGGTACACCATAATTGATGCTACCATAATTATACACAGCCCCACTTGCAGCCCTTGCATCAACCTGTGTTTCAGAACCAACCATAGAATATCCAATTAACATGTAAATATCCCATTTGGGATTGCCTCTATAATAGCTAAGCGAATTAAAGGAATATAAAAATTCTAAACTTGCCATTCCAATACTTGCGCGATAGTTAGGAATATACGTGGTAGTGTAGGCAGCCCATGGTCCAATACCCGGTCCTTTTACAGCTTTAGAACCTTGACCAAAACTTACTGATGCTGTGATACCGAAACGAACTGAAACGTTATGATTGATGGCTTTTCTTATGGTAACTCCACCACCATAACCCGCTCCTGAGCGAACCTCAGAACCGGTAATAAACGAATACCCTCCATTTAACCCTAATTCCCATTTATTTCTTGGCTTGGGTGGATAAGGAAATTGATTGTTTAAAAACTCATTGTATTGTGGTAAAGATTTTGTGGGAACTTTTGAACTGTCTTTCCAGTCCCATCCCCAATCTGTTTGAGCCATTCCAATTGTCTGGATGAAGACAACTAGTACTGCCATTAAAATGAACTTTTTGCTTGCCATAAAAGATATTTGTATTTTAGAGAAAATTGAAAGTTATATACCAAAATTATGAATAGTGATGAACAAACCTAATTTTAAAGTAAAAATCTAAGTTAATATAAGTATTAGACAGAATCTGAATGGTTAACGTTGCATCACTTTCAATTATTGTTCTTAAGGGCCTTATATTGCAGCCAATTCTTATATTAATCAGCATATGAAGTTAGCACAACAAGTCATATCATCAGAACTAGTCCTATTTGAATCACATTTCCGTGAAGCTGTAAAAAGCAGGGTGGCTTTGATGGATCGGATTATGGAGTACATCGTTAAAAGAAAGGGCAAACAAATGCGCCCTATGTTTGTGTTACTTAGTGCTAGACTGGGTGGAGACATTAATGATAGTTCTTACCGAGCAGCTTCATTGGTAGAATTAATTCATACAGCCTCTCTTGTACACGACGATGTGATTGATGATTCTATGATGCGTAGAGGCTTTTTCTCCATCTATGCGCTATGGAAAAATAAGATTGCCGTGATGGTAGGCGACTACCTTTTAATGAAAGCACTCCTCCTTGCACTAAACAATAAAGAGTATATCATACTAGATGCCCTAGCAAGAGCCGTGAAAGTGATGGCTGAAGGCGAGCTTTTGCAATTTGAAAAATCTAGAAAACTCAATCTAAGTGAAGAGGTTTACTACGATATCATCAAAGGCAAGACCGCTTCATTGCTTTCTTCCTCTTGTGAAGCAGGCGCTTCGACTACTTTCTCAGACCCAGTGCAAATTGAAAAACTAAAAATTTTTGGCGAAAAAGTAGGCATGGCTTTCCAGATTAAAGACGATTTATTTGATTATGGAACTCAAGACGTGGGCAAGCCAACTGGCAACGATATCAAAGAAAAAAAGTTGACACTTCCACTGATTTATACACTCAACAATTGTACTGCAGATACAAAACGAAAACTGATCTATATTATTAAAAATCAGCATGAAAAAAAGGATAAAGTACAATTTGTAATTGATACCGTTGTTGAACAGGGTGGCATCAAATATGCAGAACATAAAATGGAATCATTCCGTGACGAAGCTTTAACTATTTTGCATGAATTTCCTGAAACGCCTGTTAGAGCTGCATTGGAAGAATTGGTTCGCTACACTACTGATCGGAAATATTAATGCAGAAAAGATGGAAAATATTAGCATCCAACGAAGAAAAAACAGCCGAATTACAGGCATCTCTTAAAATCAATCTTACACTTTGTAGGATATTGGTTCAAAGGGGACTAACCAACTTTGACCTTTCAAAAGATTTTTTTCGTCCACAATTACGCGACTTACACAGTCCGTGGTTAATGAAAGACATGGATAAAGCGGTTAGTCGCATTCTTACTGCTTTTGATGCGCATGAAAAAATACTTGTTTATGGCGATTATGACGTGGACGGCACCACAGCAGTTGCCTGCTTGTACCAGTTTTTGAAAGCCGTTTATGAACCGGTTTCTTTTTATATTCCACACAGGTATCGAGAGGGCTATGGCGTAAGCAAAGCTGGGATTGATTTTGCCAAAGAACATGGATTTACACTAATTATTTCTCTTGATTGTGGTATCAAATCGGTTGAATTAATCAGTTACGCCAAAAGTATTGGGATCGACTTCATTGTTTGTGACCACCACTTACCTGATAAAATTTTACCCGTAGCCATAGCCATTTTAAATGCAAAACAAACAGACTGTCCCTACCCTTACAAAGAATTATGCGGTTGTGGCGTTGGGTTTAAACTGGCTACTGCCCTTGCCGAAAAATTATCCTTACCCGAATCTTCCTATTTACAATATCTAGATTTGGTAGCTACAGCTATTGCAGCAGATATTGTTCCTATGACTGGTGAGAACAGAATATTGGCATTTTATGGATTGAAAAAAGTGAATGAACAACCTTGTCAAGGCATTAAATCATTGATGCAAAAAGCGGGCAAGCAGCAACAGATGTCAATCACCAATGTACTGTTTATGATTGCGCCTCGCATTAATGCTGCTGGCAGAATGGACGATGCAAGAAAAGCAGTTGAGCTTTTCATTGAAAAAGATCCAGCTAAGGCAGATGAACTAGCAACACTCTTGCATTCCGACAATACAAATAGAAAAGAAGCCGATTCATTGATTACAGCAGAAGCACTTTCCATCTTAGAAAAAGATCCACAAAATTTTATTAAAAAAACCACTGTTGTTTATCAAGAACACTGGAATAAAGGCGTAGTGGGCATTGTGGCTAGTAGGCTGATTGAAAAATATTATCGTCCAACTATTGTCCTTACTAGAAATGGCGATTATGCTGGCGGAAGCGCTAGAAGTGTAGCTGGTTTTAATTTATACGAAGCCATCCATGCTTGCAGTGAATGGCTGATTGGCTATGGCGGACATTTTGCTGCTGCGGGCATGACCCTCTTACCAGAAAATGTAGATGCTTTTGCACTTGCATTTGAAAAAAAAGTTGCAGAAACCATACCTGACGAATTGCTGACACCCGAAATTTTGATAGACGCACCAATTCGATTTTCAGAAATAACACCTGGATTCTACCAAATTTTGAAGCAAATGGAACCATCAGGCCCTGATAATATGCAACCCATTTTTCTTGCAAAAAATGTTTCAGACACGGGTTATTCCAAAATTGTAAAAGAAAAACATATCCGCTTTGTGCTGAAACAACAAAATATCAACTTAACAGGCATTGGATTTAATTTATCCGATAAGTTTCCTCTTTTACAAACGCAAAAACCGCTTGATATCGTTTTTACTATTGACGAAAACGAATTCAATGGAGTCACCAACCTACAAATGAAAGTCATTGACTTCCGTATTTCTGCATAAAAAAGGCTGCACCTTTTGATAGATACAGCCTCTTAATAGGTAGTGTTTGCTTACACTTGATGTGTTAATTGCTTTCAATTGCTGTATTGCATGCTCACACTTGGTTTACTTTTCTCTTTCCATCAACTCAACACTTCTGTTGATGAAATTGGTCAGTTCCGCCCCCTTTAATAGACCTTGACTCAATAAAGCCAGATCAGCTAAGGAACGCACTTGTTTTTCTTGCAAGTCTTTATCCTCCACTTTTAGTAATGTTTGATAAATGGGGTGATTCCCATTTACGGTAAGCGTTACTTCATCGGGCATTTGTGCATAGAAAGCCGTCATGCCGCCACCAACACCTGCCATATCTTTCATCCTTCGCATAAACTCTGGTCTTGTGGCAACAACTGGAGCAGCTTCTTTGCTCAGGCCTTTCACTTCAGTTGTTACGTGTAATTCTGGAATCTGAATGTTAAACAATTCTTTTAAGCTTGCCTCTTCTTCTTTGTTCAATACTGATTCACTTGCCTCTTGCTTGTCAATTAAATTATCCACTATATCAGCATCTACTCTTACAAAAACAGTGTTGTCCCATTTCATCTCCATATTGTTGATGAAAGCAGCGTCTACCAATGTCTCCATCTTTACAACGCTATAACCTTTTGCAACTGCGGCTTGAATATAAGCGTCTTGTTGTATTGGATTGGTAGTGTACAAAACAACTTGCTTGCCTTCTTTGTTTTTCTGCAAGGTTTCAGTTGCCATTTTGTATTCTTCTATGGTATAGAATTTACCAGTGGTATCTTCCATTACTAAAAACTTAGCGGCTTTGTCTAGGAACTTATCATCAGTCATCATACCATACTTAACAAACAAACCTAGACTATCCCATTTCTGTTCGTATTCAGCACGTTCTTTATTGAATAATTCTTCTAGTTTATCGGCTACTTTTTTGGTGATATGTGAATTGATTTTTTTCACATTGGGATCGCCCTGAAGATAACTTCTACTAACATTTAATGGAATATCTGGACTATCAATAACACCTTGTAACAACATCAAAAATTCTGGTACAATATCTTTAACTTCATCTGTTACAAAAACCTGATTACAGTATAATTGTATTTTGTCTTTTTGAATTTCGTAGCTCTGTTTAATTTTAGGAAAATAGAGCACCCCTGTTAGGTTGAATGGGTAATCAACATTCAAATGAATCCAAAACAAAGGAGTTTCATTGAAAGGATACAATTCACGATAGAAGCTTTCATAGTCTTCTTTGGTGAGTTCACTTGGTTTACGAACCCAAATAGGATTGGTATTGTTGATAGATTTCTCCGCTACTTTTTCTATTTTATTTTCACCATCTACAACATTTTCACCATCCGCAACTTCTTTCAATTCTTCCACCTCTTTTGTTTCACCAACTTCTGAAAAGAAAATGGGAATGGGTAAAAACTTACAAAAACGAGTTAGGATTCCTTTAATTCTTGATGCGTCTAAAAACTCTTTGCTTTCTTCATTGATATGCAAAACAATTTTGGTTCCACGCTGACTATAGTCTACATCATACAATTCAAATTCAGGGCTACCATCGCAACTCCAAAAAACGCCCGTCTCATCTTTATGGCTTTTAGAATAAAGTTCTACTTTATCGCTCACCATAAATGCACTATAGAAACCCAATCCAAAGTGCCCAATAATATTGGCATCTTTGTATTTTTCCATGAATTCTTCAGCGCCACTAAAAGCAACTTGGTTGATATACTTGTCCACTTCTTCACCCGTCATGCCAACTCCACGATCTGTTATGCTCAAGGTTTTCTCTTTCACGTCTAATTCAACGTCTATTCTAAGGTCGCCTAAGTTGCCTTTTGCCTCACCCAAAGAAGAGAGCGTTTTGATTTTCTGACTAGCATCTACCGCATTACTCACCAGCTCTCGCAAGAAAATCTCGTGATCACTGTACAAGAATTTTTTAATAATAGGGAAAATATTCTCGGTCTGAACCCGTATCTGTCCTTTTTGCATAATGTCTATTTTGCTAGCAATAGTCAAAGACAGTACCAAACCCAAGTATGCTGACAGGTTGTCCGCAATTCCAAAACAGGGAACTATTCAACCAAAAAAATGACAGTTTCAGCTGGACAAATATTCATAACCCCATTACTTGCATCGGGGCTGATTCATTTGCACATCTTCTAAATCTCGAATGACCAGTTGTTTGGTACTACCAAAAACACTATAAATCCCTTTAATAGAGCCCAATAATACAGGTGTATTTGAACCTCCAAAACTGGCATACCCACTTGTTCTAAGTAAAATACTGTTCCCATTACAATCTATTAAAGTCCTATTGAGCGATTCTTTATTTTTAGTATCGGCAAATGGTTTAGCCGTATCAGATAAAGCAAAAGTCACTTGATTCAATTGTATGAGTCTGCTTTGGTATTGATTTCCTAGCTGTGTAACATTCAGTACAATGGGCTTGGGCTCATAGCTGGCTTCCCCTTTGATAATGTATTGGTCAAATAAGGTTTGAGGTATGGGGAAAAGACTGGGGTAGGCTGGATCCGAAAGGTCAACCCCTGACCCTAGTTGGATCATCTTGCCATAGTCGCCCAACCACAAACCTTTCAAATGAATGGCAATTTTTCTACCTATAGGATAGTTAGCGTTTAATTTAATGCCATCCATTCTAATCGTAATTCCTCCCGTAGTATCTTGTAGGATGATCGATTTATAGAAATTATCGGATTGATCATTGGCTACTATAACACCAACAATGGTATTGGCATTGGTTAACTGTTCAAACTTACCCATCACGTGTTTTGCCCTAAGGTCTTTAATACTAAGATCAGGTGATAAGGCCTGTGCAATTTCTGAAGGCGGAGCGTCATAGTTCCTTTCACAAGCCAAATATTGAAAAACGAACAATAAACAAATCAAATTGCGGTGCTGAAAAATGGACATAGGTTTCATAATGAAATAAATTGTTTAGAAACGATAGTTAATAGAACATAGAAAATTCAATCCTTGTAAGTAAAAATATTTTGGAGGGAATTTGTTTGGGTCTTTGTTGTCAAAATCAAATCGAAGTTGTTCATAACCACTCAAGGTCAAGTCTTGTTTATTGAGTAGGTTGGTGATGCTCAAACTAATATCAAAGAGTTGACTTCCTGATTTATTTAAAGGGATCCTTCTACTAATGAATGCATTCACCAAATACTTTGCTGGCAAGCGTTCTGGCTGTAACAACTTTTTCCCAAGATCGCTTGCAGGAATGATAGGATAGAGTGCTTCTGCGGTTCTTCTGATAGGATTCCAGGATAAAAATTGACGATCGAAAAAATTAGTACTTAAGGTAAAGAACCAACGATAATTAAATCGATAATTAAAACCAAATGAAAAAGCTTGTTGAGGCGCGCCACCAATGGGATAATTTTTTGCATAGATAAATAATTGATCCATGATGGCAGCAGTATTGTCTGTAGTAACAACGGCAAATTGCCTACTATTGAATACATGATTCCCAATAGCAGTTGCAGCTTGTAGGTTCATGTTTGGAAAAATTTGCGCGTCAATACCAAATTCCAAACCATAATGCAATTGACCAATTCCATTGATACCATAATTCATAAAACTGTTATAGCCGTCATGGTAAAAACCTAAGACGTCCATTCCTTGTTGGATGCTCAAAAAATAAGTAGAAAGATGACATTTTATTTTTTGTGACTGCAGCAGATAACCCATCTCAGCTATAAATCCATTTTCGCTTTCAATCAAATCTTGTTGGGTATCTCTGGTTCTTGGTGAAAGAAAGACATTGTCAGGCGAAGGGGGACGCGTTTTAACGGCGGCAGAGAGGTATACTCTATTTCTACCATCAAGTGCATAGTTCAAGGATAACTTGAAACCCTTATTCAGAAAAATATTGGCTTGGCTCTCTCCTATTGACGATGTAGGAAATAGTCCATTTGAAATGGCTCCTGATCTCCAAAAGGAAGCATAAGAAAATTCACTGGCTATTGACCATCCAAAGCGATTGATTTGTTGGGAAGCCTGCAACCAAATGGCCGTTCTTCGATTTTTAATGGTATAATCATAACCAAATGCATCGCCCATACCCAAGATTCTATTGGGTTTATTTACATCAAACTGAATGCCTTGTGGATCGTTGGGAGTAGCTGATTCGGCAAACTGATTCCAGTTCACATAGAAATCCGCCCCTAATAAATCATTGACAGTTTTATAGTATCGACTATTTTGTTCATGATAACTAATGCCCGTGCTAAAGAAAATTGAGCCGCCAATTACGGTTTGAAAACAAGTAGCAAATTGAAATCTTTGTATTGCATTGTTTCTATTTTCAAGAATATACCTAGCCCTTTTTCCTATTACGGCATTCCCAAGTATTCCATCTACCTGATCAATCTTTTCAATATTACTGTTGTTGATTTCATAAAATCTATGCCAATTCAGTTGCTGGAGGTTGGTATTGTTTTGTATAGCGAAAGTTTCTTGTTCTTTTAAAACAGGATCTTGTTGATAGCTGGGTAAATATCTATAATAATCAGGTCTGGGATCGGGAGTGTGATACCAATCCAAACCAGTATTAAAACGCATGCCTTTTGAAAAGGAAATACTTGTTTGCATAAAGGTTTGATTGCTTAGCCTGTGTTCATGGGTCATCAATAGTACGGGCAAATGGGTAGATGCTTGATTTGCATTTCTTACTCGACCATTTTGAAAGCCCCAACTTGGATTGTAATGCTCCGTATTTAAAAGTTTCACCGATTCTTTTAAAATAGAAGACTGTCGATCTGTTTGCATGTTTGCACCAAAAAAAGAAAGGGAGAAAAAATCATTGGATAAAAAATTTTTATCGATCGAGAAATAATAAGCATACCCTTTATTTGCTACGCCGGGTATAGCAGATTGGGTACTGTTCCTGGCCGTTGCACTCATGGAAAAAGCCCATCCTTTAAGTGAGACGCCAGTATGGTGTGTAAAACTAATGCGATGTGTGTAGAGGCGATTTGAAAAACCATAGCCAAAACTGGAACCTGCTTTTTGCTTTGTTGCACGAATATCAATATTTGCACTTTCTCCCAAAGTATTTGCAGCATAACTGTTTTGTTGGAATACCGAACTTACTTCATTGGTTTTAAAAACTTCATTAAGTCCAGTCCAACTACTCCATTGACCAGAGCCATTTGATGGATCCATCATGGGTAACCCATTTACCGTGATAGTAGCATAAGCATTTCCCAATCCTTTTGATTGCATACGCATGGCACCAAACTGAAATGCAGCAACGGCTTTATAAGGATCACGTGAGGCAGATAATGGTGCTGATGTAATATTATCTTGATTGTCTTTCAAGAGGTTTTCGTCCAATACAAAAATGCTACTGCTGTTATGCTCAACATGTTGCAATGGCAACTGATAGACGCTGTCTTTCAATACCATTTTCTCGAGCAATATTGATTTCTTATGGTATTGTTGTGCAAGGGAAAATAGCGGACAACCGACAACAAAAGTGAAAAGTAATTTAAGCAGCATACTAATGTTTTAGCGTTCAATAAAAGAACAAAATAGTCGTAGTCATTAACAAATACTAGCAACTAAAATAATTTAAGCATCTCGCTCTTGTATCTTCTGAATGCATCGGTAGATTTGGCTAAAACATTGTGATGAAAAAATATTTTTACACTTTAGTATTGCTCTTATGGTATCAAAAAAGTAATGCGCAAAAGAATATTCAAAAAGTAAAAGTGGGTATCGTTGCATTTTACAATTTGGAGAATTTATACGACACGCAACACAATACATTGGTTGATGACCTTTCTTTTACTGCAGAAGGTGAAAAACATTATAACAAAGCGTTGTATCAAAATAAATTGTTTCATTTAGCTACTGTAATAAAGGGAATCGGAGAATCCGTTTCAACAGATGGAGCTGCATTAATAGGTGTAGTAGAAATTGAAAATGACACCGTATTAAAAGACCTTGTACGCCATCCACTTTTGCGAAAAAGAGATTATCAGGTTATCCACTATAATTCAAAAGACAAGAGGGGAATTGACGTAGCACTTTTATACAATCCCACCTATTTCAAAGCACTGGAATCGGAAAGTATTCATGTATCTCTACCCTACAGTGGAAGTAATACTTATGAAACAAGGGATATCTTATGTGTGAAGGGATTGTTAGATGGAGAGCCTATTTATGTTTTTGTAAATCATTGGCCAAGTAAACGTGGCGGGGAAGAAAGAACGGCTATTTCAAGAGCAACTGCAGCAGCTACCTGTAGAAAAGTAATTAATCGAATTATTGCCAACGATACAAATGCAAAAATCTTGGTAATGGGAGATATGAATGACAATCCCGACAGTTACAGTGTTTCGAAAATATTAAAAGCGGAAGCAGATGCTACCATGTTGACTGAAGGTGCCTTATATAATCCTTGGTGGCAATTATACAAAAAGGGGATTGGCACTTTGGCCAATCAAGACAGTTGGTCGTTGTTTGACCAGATCATACTTTCGCAGTCTTGGTTAAACAAAGAGCAGGTGGGATTTTACTATCATTCCAATCACATTTATAAGAAGGGATTTATGCTAGAAAATAGTGGTCGTTATAAGGGGTATCCGATGAGAACTTGGGATGGGAATAACTATCGTGGGGGATATAGCGATCATTTTCCAACCTATATTGTAGTAATAAAACGAGTAATATAGCCACATTTTAAGGAGAATACAAGCTTAAAATGTGGCATCCTCTTCTGAAAGGCTTCATTTTATTGATTTTTTTGAAGAAAGCTACTATTTTAAGGTTCATTTCCCCTACCTTTGCAGCCCCAAATCTGTTTTGGCAGATTCGCTCTGAGTAATCGGGGTGTCCACTGGGAGAAACCAATTTATAACCTAAAAATTCAGTTAATGAACAATTACGAATTGATGGTGATTTTCACACCGGTACTGTCTGAAGAAGACTTTAAATCTGCGCAAAAGAAATACGCTGATTTGATTGCCGATCTAGGTGGTGCAACGGTGCACAGCAACCCTTGGGGCCTGAAATCACTCGCTTACCCTATTCAGAAAAAAACAACCGGTATTTACTGGGTGTTCGAATTCACTGGTCCTTCAGACATCAATGAAAAACTGAAGATCCAAATGTTACGCGATGAGCAAATCATGCGTCACATGATCACACGTCTCGATAAATACGCCGTCGAGTACAACTATGTGAAGAGGAATGGCGGATTTGCAATGCAAGATAAAATTGAGGCTTAATCATGGCAAAGAACGAAATCAAATACCTGACCGCCATCAAACAGGAGAAGCCAAAGAAAAAATTCTGTCGCTTCAAAAAATACGGCATTAAGTACGTTGACTATAAGGATATCGACTTCTTAAAGAAGTTCATCAATGAGCAAGGTAAATTATTACCTCGTCGTTTGAGTGGAAACTCTTTGAAGTATCAGCGTAAAGTACAAGACGCAGTTAAGAAAGCGCGTCAGATGGGTATGTTACCGTATGTAACAGATTTATTGAAATAGAATATTAGTCACCTTCCCTAATCCCGCGCAAGCGAGAGACAGTTGTAAAACTGGGAACAGGGGAACTAAACAAAACAAATGCAAGTAATTTTAATTCAAGACGTAGACAATCTAGGTGGAAGAAATGAACTAGTAGCCGTAAAAAATGGCTATGCGCGTAATTTCTTGATCCCTAGTAAACTGGCTGTAGAAGCAAATCCTTCCAATATGAAACAATTGGAAGAGCGCCTGAAAGTGAAGGGCAAGAAAGAAGCTGCTATGTTGGCTGAAATCAACAAAGTAATTGAAGTATTAAAATCATCTCCAGTAAAGCTTGGTGCTAAAACTGGTACAAGTGGTAAAATCTTCGGTACGGTAACTTCTTTGCAAATCACTCGTGCTATTCGTGACCAAAAAGGTTATGAAATAGACAGAAAGCGCATCTCAATAGTGGACGAAGTGAAGGAATTGGGTGCTTACAAAGCAAACATTGACTTTGGCAATGGCCAAAATGTGGAGATTGATTTTGAAGTTGTAGCTGAATAATCGCTTAACTAATTTGAAAAATCCCGTCCCGATTAAATCGGGACGGGATTTTTTTATCCAAAACCCATCTTAATGGTGTTATTGTGAAAAAAACAAAAAATGTTGAAAAAAAAATTGGGATATCAGAAAAAACTATAACTTCGGATGTTCAATGGCAGTTCTACTGTTTCTCAGAAGGTTTTACGTAAATGCTTCCGGGTTCTTGGTTACTGTTTTACCATTGAATTTTTGATCACTTAATTTTTCAAAGAACATGAACATTTACGTTGGAAATCTAAACTGGAACATGACCAGTGAAGACCTGCAGAGCCTTTTTACCCCATTTGGTGAAGTAACTAGTGCCAAAATCGTTACCGACAAGTTTAACAATGATCGCAGCAAGGGCTTTGGCTTTGTTGAAATGGCAGATGATGAAGCGGCACGTGCTGCAATCGCTGGCTTACACGACACTGACAATCTTGGTCGCAAGATCGTTGTAAACGAATCTACACCACGCCCAGAGGGCGAAAGAGGCGGCTTCAAAAAGAAGAGCTTCGGCGGTGGTAATGGCGGCGGCGGAAGTCGCGGTGGTTACGGCGGTGGCGGTGGCGGTGGAAGTCGCGGCGGCAGCGGTGGCGGTGGCGGTTACAACCGTGATCGTGGCACAGGCGGCGGTAGCGGCGGCGGCGGTGGATACAACAGGTATTAAACCCAGAATCCACACACGAAAAGAAAAAATTCAAGTCTCGATGAAAGTCGAGACTTTTTTGTATGTGCTAACTTGTCTATACAGATAATGTAGGCAAATGCACGTAAAAGACAGATCCTTTTCCTACTACACTTTCTACTTGAATGCTTCCTGAATGGTGTTCCACTATTTGTTTACAAATTGAGAGCCCAAGTCCAAAACTTTTTTCTCCAGCTGTTCCAGCTCTTTTTACTGTTGTAAACATATCAAAAACAGCAGCAAGGTTTTCTTTTTTAATTCCAATACCAGTATCACTAATACTTACTATTGCTGTAGCTTGCTCATGATACAATCGAAGGAGAACAACGCTGTTAGCATTACTGAATTTGATAGCATTGCTGATTAAATTTATAAAAACGCGCAGCAATTTTTCCCCATCCATCAAAACAATTAGACTAGTGGGACAATATTCAATATTTAATAAGATGTTTTTTTCACTTGCTTTAAAATGCAGCTGGTCTACTGCTTTTTTAATCAAAGGATTTAAATCTTGTTTTTTAAGGTCTGCGAGATTAATGGCAGTATCATTTGATTGTAGTAAATCAGTGATCAAATTATTCGAATTACTTGCCGCCTTTTCAATATAGTGCAACCATTCTCTTTGTTCATTTGTGAAATTATCACTATGCAATAAAACTTTACTAATACCTACAATACTACTGATGGGACTACGTAGGTCATGCGCAACTGAATTCAAAATTTTATCTTTCTGTTCTTTGGCCAAACTTAATTCTTTAAAAGCCGCTTCTAATTGCATTTGACTTTTAAAATAGATGTATTTAAAATAATAAATAGAGATATTGAACATCGTTATAGGAATCAAAATCTTAATTACTGGAATGATCATTGATCCAATAGAATCATTGGCATATGCCATTCCTTGAATTCTAGTAATGGTAAACCCTACAGAGATAATGGTTGCAAATAAGAGGTATTGCCAGTTTTTATCAAATAACACAACTGCTGCAATAATCATCACCAATAGTCGGTATTCGGTACCTGTTTTAAAAAAATATACAGCAATTAAACCAACTATAGCAAGTAAAAAAAGATACAGCGGTCGAAGGTAAAGTTGTTTTCTAGTAATATTAGTCCAGGCTGCTAATAAGAAAATGATTAATTGAAAGGCGCTAAATATAGAAAGGATTGATAAGCCTAATGTGATGTTGATGAGAAGACTAAAGAAGGCAAATGGAAAAGCCAATAAGATAAAGAGGTTGAACATTTTTGTTTTCTGTAGTTCCAGAAAACTCATTTCCTTATTAGTACCCGCTTCAAGAATATGGTATAAAAAGGAAATCAGGGACAATCTCATTGGGCATTTTATTAAAAGTAGCTAAAAAATGCAATTGTATGATAGAACATTCACTATAAGTGCATAAAAAACCCCATTCAAAATACGGAATGGGTTATAAAACAAAAATGCCTCTCAGTTTCCTGAAAGGCATTTTATAATAAATATGGCAGCTACCTACTCTCCCGGCTTAACGCGAGTACCATCGGCCATGGGGGACTTAACTTCTCTGTTCGGAATGGGAAGAGGTGAACACCCCCGGCAAAACCACCATAAGCAATTCAAATGTTTGCATCTGCATGCAAGCATTAATAATTTACATATTGGGAGCAAATCTAGAAACAAGAATAAAAAAATAAAGCTTACGGGTAATTAGTACTACTTGGCTTTAATGTTACCATTTTTACACCTATAGCCTATCAACGTCATAGTCTCTGACGACCCTTAAA
>JANOYH010000216.1:0-3082 GCA_031428775.1 Bacteroidota bacterium | reverse complement strand
TGTCTACGTAGGGCTTAACATAGTCGAGCCAAAGTTTTTGTCCACCGCTCTCAAACCCAACTGGAGATGGGGTATTGATGTAATTGCGTAAGAAACCCATTGATGATTCACTTAAGATGGATTTGCTGCCTTTCTTTTCTTTTTTGTCGATTTTTGCCTTAGCCATAATATTTATTTTAGTAATAAGCTGCCAATAATACCACAGGCTGCTTTTACGAACATCAGTCCGTCAATGATTGCAAGATAATAGAGAATCGTTTTACGACGTTGCATTGACCAACTAACAATTATCAACAATAGGAAGGGGACAGTGTTAATGAGTAGAATTATCAATGGTAAATGACGGTTTAAGGCAAAAAGGATAAAGAATATAAAGCCGACAAACACAAGTGGAAAAATTATATGGAATATGGTTTTTCTTAGTCCAAGTCGCACTACAAAGGTTTTGAGTGCACTATTATGGTCTGCCGCATAATCTTTTATATCAAACAAAATGCAAAGAATGCTAATGAAAAAGGCATTTTGTAAGACAAATAGCCAGTTAGTCAAACCTGGATGGTAATGCTGTCCTTGTTCCAATGATTTGAAAAGGAGTGGGTAAACAGTAACCACCCCACACCATACAAAGCCAATCACAAATGGTTTGAGCCATCCAATTTTGCGAAGGTTGAAATGTTTAATAGGGAATCGGATACTGCTATTATAACCAAAAGCAATTAGGGGAAATAAAAGTAACATCAACCATTCTTTACCCTCCATCTCTAGTATTGTCAAGTAATGCTGTTGAAGGAAGATGGCAGTTGCAATTATAAAAAGTAGGGAGGTTCCCCATTGTGAATAAAAGACAGATTTTTTGTGGTGTAAAAACCAACGGTTGCGTTGGTTTTGAAGGGAATAACTATGGTCCTGTGTATAAGCACTAGTATAATAAACTACGGTACCTGCAAACAAGAGTAAATAATAGACAGGTTGATTCAATCCAAAGCCTTGTTGCAGGCTAGCTTCTATGGACAATGCCATTACACAAACGCCGTAAAAATAGTTGCTAAAGAAAAATGCTCGAATGAATCCGTACCACACGGCTATTTGAGAATGATAATATCAGGTGATACAATGGTGTCACTCACATTCTTAGCGAGGTCTCTTACCCAAAACTTGAAATAACAAGTGTCATTTTTATTAACTGGGCAACCGGGTAGAATAGGATAGGGAGAATTTAAACTAGTCCCCACACTATATGCCACTTCAAAAATGCCTTTTAAATTAGCGGTAGCTGGAAAACTTGGGATTTTTGTACGATCAGAAAAATTGGTACAGCCTTTGGTACGGGTTACTTTTTGAACCCAAATACTATCTTGGATATCGCCTTCTTTGTCGGAAAATTCTAAATTAAACTGAATATAAGATCCATTTCCAAAAACGGTACCATTCACGTCCTTGAAGCTAAGATTGGGCTTAGTGGTATAGGTATCTTTACTACAGGCACTGAATACCGCAGAAATTGCCAGAACTAACCATAATTTTGTCTTCATTAATTTCGCTTTCAATTCAAATTTAGTCAAAACATTACAATACTAGGCTGTGGTTCCATTCGATGTTAACAATATTTTCTCTGTTTCGCCTCAGAATTTTGCTGAAATGGCCTTGGAACTGTTCCAATGGCAGCATCAGGAAAATAAAGTGTATCGGCAGTGGTGTAACTTAATGGGTGTTCAAGCCCACCATATAGTGACGCTAGAACAGATTCCTTCGTTGCCTGTGGGCTTTTTTAAATCGCATACTATCACCACTTCCGATTTTCCATTGACACAGTTTTTTGAGAGTAGTGGAACAACACAAACAACGAATAGTAGGCATTGGGTAAAGGATCTGGATCTTTACCGCAAAAGCTTTTTCAAAGGGTTTGAATTGTTTTATG
The DNA here is from genome assembly GCA_031428775.1 of Bacteroidota bacterium. Lineage (GTDB taxonomy): Bacteria > Bacteroidota > Bacteroidia > Chitinophagales > Chitinophagaceae > Sediminibacterium. The sequence goes on along the minus strand of JANOYH010000216.1, from coordinate 1,164 downwards.
GGAATCCGAAAGAATGGAGTGTCATTGGGCTATTGCCAGCTTATTTAGAGCGACAACATTCCTCCTTAGTCATGATGGTGGATGAGTTAATTAAAGCTTCCCATCAGCCAAGTAGTGGATTTTATTTGTATGATCATGCCGCTTTACAGGAAACATTGCGAAAAAACGAAGCAGCAATGCAACCCACTTTGTTAATAGGGGTAACCTTTGCTTTATTAGACTTTGCAGAAGCTTATCCTCAGCAGTTGAAGCATACCGTGGTAATGGAGACAGGTGGCATGAAAGGTAGGAGAAGAGAGATGACAAGGGGTGAATTACATGGACAACTATGCGAACAATTAGGGGTAGGGAAAATTCACAGTGAATATGGGATGACGGAATTATTAAGTCAGGCTTATTCATTGGGGGATGGAATTTATCGATGCCCACCCTGGATGAAAGTATTGGTGCGTGATGAGACAGATCCTGTATTGATTAAAACATCAGGAAGGGGTATCATCAATATCATTGATTTAGCCAATGCCGATAGTTGTGCATTTATTGCCACAGACGATATGGGAATGGTATATGAGGATGGCAGTTTTGAAGTATGGGGTAGGATGGACAATGCTGATATAAGGGGTTGTAGTTTGATGGCTACCTAATTGTTTTTTTTCTTAAGTTTACAGCCCTGAAACACCTGCCCAGGTGGCGAAATTGGTAGACGCACTGTGTTCAGGTCGCAGCGTTCGCAAGGATGTGCTGGTTCGAATCCAGTCCTGGGCACTAAACCACCTTTATGAGGTGGTTTTTTTTGAGCTAAAGTGTAGCATTCACAATGGTTTCAGAGGATAGCACTTTACTTTGGTTTCCTTTAATTACACCTTTTTTTCGCTATTTTTGTTACTCTATTGTTACCGGAGTAACACAATTTCAATATTTTTCATACCTTAGAGCAATCAAAGTAATACCAAAGTAAAATGAGTGTAACCTTAAGAAAGCGCATTAATGGCGATAAATCCACTACTTTAAGACTGGATATTTACCACAATGGAAAGAGATGGGTAGAAACATTGAAGCACTTAAAAATAGTTAAGCCTGCAAACTTAGTGGACCGAGAAACCAATAAGCAGAATTTGCAGCTAGCAGATGCAATTTGTGCAGCAAGAGGGGCCGAACTTCAAG
>JANOYH010000215.1:0-29892 GCA_031428775.1 Bacteroidota bacterium | reverse complement strand
CAATTTTCATTCCAAATTTTTGATTGAATTTATAACGCACATACAATTCTGAATTTAAGGATCCTTTATCGTTTGTTCCTACTAATAGCAAATTAAATGTGGTAGGTTTTGCTATTGTATTCGTTTGTGAACCATTTCCTTGAAATTTGTACGAGCTTTCCGGTCCAAAAGAAAGTCCGAGTAAATCAATATTAAAACCAATTTGAAATTTTGGAGAAAAATTGTATCCTAAATTTATCAAAGCGTTTAACGCATAGATATTAGTTTTTGTGGAAAATAGGGTATCCGTTTTATTGATTTCAGATGCAAGATTTGAAGGTGCAGATGTGAAATATTTATCTTTCCCAGTATAGGCAGTTAGTCTGGCTCCCGTTCCTATAAATATTTTCTTTTTCTTACCTATTGTCCAGTTATAAAAAATGCCAGAGGCAAAACTCATTTCTGAACTACCTATGCCAATTGTAAAATCGACATAGGGTTGGTTTATTGTTGTTGATTTTTGTTGAGCAGAAGCAGAGAGTATGGTAGTAAACGTTAAAAAGCAAATTAAAAGCGTTTTCATTTTAAAGTAAATTTTGTAATTGATTAAATTATTTCTGTTTTGTTAATTAGCTAAAATATTGAAATCTACGATAACGTTATCAGAAAGTGATATGCTACTTCCCCCGACGTCAAAATCACGACGATTAATAGTAAATTGTCCAGTAAACAAAATTCCTATTGATGATGAAGTTGTTTCGAAAAGAATTTCAATATTTTTGACTTTGCCTTTTATTGATAACAAGCCTTTCATTAAATATTGCTTATCTAATTTGCCTTTTGATATGTTACTACTTGTAAATGTAATTTGTGGGTATATTTCTGTATTAAAATAGTCTTCCTTTTTAAGATGCTTATCCCTTGTTTTATTATTTGTATTGATGCTTCTTGCATTTGCTGTTAAAATAACTTTACTCTTATTTAAATCATTGTTTAAAAATACAATGGTCCCTTTTAATTCAGAAAATGAACCATTTGTTTTGATTTAAAATTATACAGAACAATAGGGTAAGGATGTATTTGCTTAAAATAGACCTTTTATTCATAAATATAGAATTTTAGTGAATAGTCGCAATAACCCTCTCCTTTTATGTAGCAATTTTATTGTAAGGTGGATGTTCCAAAAAGCACACTAAATTGCTGGCACCATATTAATACCTTTGTATACTGAGTAAAATCTGGTGGATTACTTATTTCATATACTTGCGAACCTGAAACGCCTTTAAGTGATCCTAATCATCCGAATTGGGTTGCGTCATTTGATTTACTACAAGCAATTAAAAATCAAAGCCAATTAAAATTGGTGTCATAAAGCGGTATTTCATACTAAGTTGGATTTAATGAACAAAATGCCTTGGTACCTTAAAACTAAGGTTTATATGCCTGGAACATTTGTCAGTTAAATGACAATCCCCATTCATCTAATAACATTAACCTTTTTGAAACATTTTATCATTTTGGACGATGAATTTTTGCAGCCTATAGTTAATAAATAAAAAAGTAGCTTTGGATGGATACTCTTTTCCTTTAAATCAATGTGTATCAGACGAAAAAACTAGCTATATGGACCTACAAGAATTGCGGAGTAAAAATTGGTTTGGCAGAAAAGGTAAAGATGGGTTTATATACCGTGCATGGATGAAGAACCAAGGAATTCCTCCAGACATGTTTGAAGGTAAGCCTGTAATTGGCATTTGTAATACTTGGAGTGAGTTAACACCCTGTAATGCGCATTTTCGCGACTTAGCTGAAGCAGTTAAAAAAGGTGTGTTAGAAGCGGGTGGATTTCCTGTGGAGTTTCCTGTGATGAGTTTGGGCGAAACGCTAGTTAAACCTACTGCTATGCTCTATAGAAACCTAGCCAGTATGGATGTGGAAGAATCTATAAGAGCCAACCCAATCGATGGTGTTGTCTTATTATGCGGTTGCGATAAAACAACGCCAAGTTTGGTCATGGGTGCTTGTAGTGTAGATATTCCTACTTTGGTTATTTCGGGCGGACCAATGCTTAAAGGCCACTGGAAAGGGAAAGACATTGGCACTTCTGATGTTTGGCGATTTGATGTGGCGCATAAACTAGGACAAATCACTCAAGATGAATTTGTTGAAGCGGAAGCCTGTATGGCGCGTACTCAAGGCCATTGCGCAGTAATGGGTACAGCTTCAACCATGGCGGTAATGGTAGAGGCATTGGGACTTTCTTTGCCCAACAATGCATCCATTCCTGCAGCAGATGCTAGAAGAAAAGTATTGAGCCAATTATCGGGCCGTAGAATTGTGGAGATGGTAAAGGAAAACCTTACACTATCGAAAATATTGACAAGAGAAGCTTTTGAAAATGCCATCATGGTCAATGCAGCGATTGGGGGCTCTACTAATTTTGTAATTCATTTATTAGCCATTGCTGGAAGAATTGGCGTTGATTTAAACTTACATGATTTTGATAAACATTCACAAGGCATACCACTTTTAGCAAATATTCAGCCATCGGGTGAAAATTATATGGAAGACCTTTATTACTCAGGAGGTTTACCAGCCGTGATGAAAGAAATGAATGCAAAAATTCATAATGATGCCATAACGGTGAATGGTAAAACATTAGGAGAGAATTGCAGTAAATCAGCAGTATATGATAGAAATATCATCAGCACTATGGACGCTCCATTTAAGCCTGAATCAGGCATCATTGTAGTTACAGGCAACCTAGCACCTAATGGCGCTGTGATAAAGCCTTCTGCTGCTAGTCATGCGCTATTAAAGCATTCAGGAAAAGCCGTTGTGTTTGAAAACATTGAAGACTACCATGCTAGAATTGAAGACCCTGCATTGGACATTGATGCAAACAGTATCATGGTGTTAAAAAATGTGGGTCCGAAAGGTTACCCTGGTATGCCAGAAGTAGGCAATATGGCTCTTCCCAAAAAATTATTGGAACAAGGTATAAACGACTTGGTTAGAATTTCAGACGGAAGAATGAGTGGTACAGGATTTGGAACAGTAGTGTTGCATGTATCTCCAGAAGCCGCTGTGGGTGGGCCTTTGGCACTGGTTCAAAACGGCGATATCATACAATTAGACGTACACGCTAGAACTTTACACCTAGACGTTTCTGAAGCTGAATTAGCAAATCGATTATCTGCATGGAAGCTCATTGAAAAAATGGCCACAAGAGGATATGTTCATTTATACCAAAACCATGTAGAACAAGCACATTTGGGGGCAGACTTAGACTTCTTAAAAGGAGGCTCAGGTAGTCAGGTAACCAGAGACTCACATTAAATGAGTACATTTTCTGCACTAAGTATCTACTTAAAAATTAAGTGTATTATACAAAAAATAGTTTGACCTATATTTTCATTTTTAGTTAAGAAGTTTTTTCTTTTGAAATGGCTTCTTTGCTAAAAACTGTGAAAAATGTAATTCATTGTAATAATCGTGTAACAATAGTCATACAACAATTCCCCACCTTTGGTTCATTAGAATTAACTAATGAATAAATCTACCAAAATGAAAAAATTATCTGTTATATGCATGATTGCATTAATGACTGCTACACTAGCACCTGTTCAATCATTTGCTGTAAAAACAACTGCTCCAAATGCAACCACAACAGCTGCCAATGCTGAACAAATTGCACGGGCCAATCAACTCACTGCTAGGATCTATGAAATCAAGGCAATGGATAAATCTGCATTAAGCTTTTCTGAAAAGAAGGCGCTACGCAAAGAAGTTCGTGCAATGAAAAAAGAAATCAAAGAAGGCAATGGTGGTGTTTATCTTTCCATCGGAGCCATTATTATCATCATTTTATTATTAATCTTAATTCTTTAATGAATGATGTATTAATGATAATTTTAGAGATGCAGCGAGGGGATCGCTGCATTTTCTTTTTTTTAGATGATGCATTTTATCGCATAATTAAATTTAGCTTAAACTTAAAGCCACAAGCAATATAAGACTACCAAGTGTTAGTCTACTTGATTTGTTTCACAAAGAATATATTATTAACTTTCGTTTCTCGAAAAGTTTAATTGTATATTATTTGTCATATGTCCCAAATTGCAGCTAGAAAAACATTGTTGAAATGTTTGCTTTGTGTTTCATTTTTATTAATGGGGGAGAAGGCCAATTCGCAAATTCTTGCACAATATCCAAATTTTTGTAGCACAAGTACTATTGATATTTCTTCTGCTTTAAATGTTACTGGCAGAACTTTTAAATGGACATTAGGCACTTTTCCTGCAACAATTACTGGTCAACAAGCAAATAATACTTTATCCGCTACTATTTCACAGAAGCTAACTTATACAGGCACAACATTTGCAAATGGAATTTATAATGTAACAGATGATCTTGGGGCAAGATATACTTTAACGGTAACCGTTATCCCTATTCCATCAATTAGTAATAAAACTACCTGGAACAATATTTCTATAGGGTGTGGAACGAATATCAATTTCACTCCCACAGCTAACATTGCTATAAGCACATGGAGTTGGTCGAGGCCCGCAATTTTAGGTTTTCAAACCATTAACGGCACGTCAAATTTTATAAATGACAATATTAGCGATACAACTTCCAGTGCTCAGAGTATTCCTTACACTGTGATCTTGAATGCAACGAATGGTTGTACAAATCAGGAGGTACTAACTTACAATATCAGTCCCACACCTTTTATTTCCGATCCCATTAAGTATGATACCATCTGCAGTGGAACGCCAGTTTCTTTTATACCCAAAACACAGTTGTCTGGAAGTATTTTTACATGGACTAATCCAACCCCTACAACTGGTTTATCCGGCTTTACTTTAGCAACGGCTGCAAATAAAATCACCAGCTTTAATCAAACGCTAACTAATACAACTGCAAACAGTATCAATACTTCCTATAATATTATTCCTGTGTTTCAGTATACAGGATTTTCTTGCACGGGTCTAACCTATCAAAAGTTTATCATTGTCAATCCAAAACCCAATATTGTTTCTCCTATAAATGTAACGGCATGCAGTGGAACTCCTTTTAAAAGTAGTCCGGTTACTGGCGGAGCTACTATTGTACCTACCAGTACACAATACACCTGGACAATGCCGCAATACAGTGATGCAAGTTTATCGGGTGGTAATGGGTTGACCCAAACGCCTACACAGGAGTTCTTTGACCCACCGATCAGCCAAACACTAATTAATAAATCAGCTGTTGCGCAGACTGCAACTTATAATGTAACCGCAAAAGCAGGTAGCTGCAGCTCTTTGCCATTCGACTTGGTTGTGACAGTAAATCCTGTGCCCGTTTTTTCTGGCAAAGACTCTTTGGTTGTATGTAGTGGCACTGCTCCTACCTTTTATCCACCTGCTAATACCCCTGTTGGTGTAAATTATAGTTGGTCGGCACCGCAAGTAACGCCTTCTAATTCTTTATCAGGAACAGGTACAAGTTCGCAGGTAAATCAACTTAGTTTTGCGCCAATTTTAATCAACCAAAATACATCAACTTCTGTTGCAAATTTTTCAGTGATTGCTACAACACAACAAGGATGTATTGGTACAGCTTTTCCTATAGTGGTAAGTGTAAATCCTGCCGCTAATGTCTCTGTTAATATAAGTGCCCAAACGCTTGTTACTTGTAGTGGTTCTACATTTATATCAAGTCCCAGTAACGTTCCTCAAAACACTTTATATACTTGGAAAACACCATCCATGAGTGCTGGCGTTAGCATAATAGGAAGTGGGCAAAACACAAATCAACAAGGAGATTCGTCAATAACTGGCAATCTGAATTATACTGGTGTTGATTCTGGTGGAACAGCTACTTATACCATCATTCCAAAAAGTGGAATTTGTACAGGATCTTCTTTTAATCTAATAGTTACTGTTAGACCATTACCCAATGTTTCTACTGTTTCACAGACCGTTTGTAGTGAATCATCTTTTTCTACTTCTCCAACTAGCAATTTAACCAATATCTCCACATATTATACTTGGGATTTGCCACAAATAGCTCCGGCAAATTCAGTACTTGGAGCATCTGCTAATACATCACCATTACAAACAATTACACAAACTTTAAAAGATACTACAAATAATATAGCGCAAGCAACTTATACAGTAACTCCAACTGCTTTAGGATGTGTAGGGAAACCTTTTACTTTTATTGCAGTTGTTAATCCAACACCTAATTTCTTGAATAAGGATACTATTGTTTGTCCTAGTTTTCCCTTTACAATGAATCCCTCACCTTTGCCTTTTATAACCAATTATACATGGGAAAGTCCAGTATTTAATATCCCCAATTCTGTTATAGGTGCACAGCTTCAATTAACACCAGTACCAAGCTTTAGTCAATTGCTTACCAATACAACCAATTCTATAGATGCAATGGCAACCTATAAAGTAACTCCACGTTATGGTGATTGTGTAGGTAAGCCTTTTTCAATTGTAGTAACAGTAAAAGCTTCTCCATATATTACTGATACACTTACCAGTATTGTATGTAGTGGAAGTGCTTTTGCAGTAAAACTGCCAAATAATCTACCCATTGGTTCTCAGTTTTATTGGGATGAGCCATCATATACAAATGGAATTACTGGCGGGTCTGCCCAAACTGTTTTACAAAATACCATTTCACAAACATTGAGAAATATCAATAGTGATACTTCATCAGGTAAAGCATTTTATCCTGTAACGCCTGTTGCAAATGGTTGTAAGGGTAATCCGTTTACGGTTAAAGTAACTGTAAAAGCAAATTCAGCAACGCTGATAAGTGATCTTACACTTCCAGCACAATGCAGTGGTATTAACTTAAATTATGTTCCTGTAAGTAATTTTCCAGGCACTGCATTTTCATGGTTTAGAGATAGTATTCCAGGATTGCAAAATGCTGCTGCTACTGGTTATTCTGATATTAACGAAATACTGGTTGATACTATTGGAGAACCAATTAGGGTAAATTATCGATTCTCTCTTTTATATAATGGTTGTGTGAATTTGAAATCGCAGATTGTCACATTAGTTATTAATCCTAAGCCTGTTTTAAGTAGTTCTGTTAAACCTGTTGCAATCTGTTCAGGGAATACATTTAATTATACTCCAGTGAGTAGTACCAGAGATGTAACATTTAATTGGGCTAGGTCTTATGTAGTAGGGATAACTGAAGCACTCACGAATGGTGTAAATAGTATTAGTGAGAATTTACAGAATACCACTTTTAATATTGTTCAAGTACCTTATGTATTTACTTTATCAGCAAATGGTTGTTCTAACCAACAAACTGTTTATGAAGTTGTAAATCCTGTATTGACATTACAGGACATGACAAGCCCTGTATGTAGCGGAACAAACTTTAAAATTGTTCCTCCAAATACAGTTAATGCGGTTTTTTTATGGCAAACACCTACAATGTCTAATGGTGTAATTGGCGGAACTGATAATACCATAATTCCTGTTAATAGTATTAATGGTTCCTTGACTAATTTAACAGATACAACAAATATTGCTACGTATAATATACAACCCATTATTCCCGGGGCTTCTACTGGAGGATGCTTAGGCAAGCCATTCAAGCTAATAGTGGTAGTGAATCCAATTCCAGTTTTAAGTAGTGCAACTTCGTTAGCACCTGTATGTAGCAGCACTCCTTTTCAATATATACCAACAAGTAAAACACCTGGTACCATTTTTTCATGGACAAGAGATAGTATAGTAGGTATCAGCAATAAACCATCTAAAGGTTCCTATTTAATTAATGAAACTTTGGTGGATAGTACAGTAGAGCCAGTATTTGTATCATATAAATATAAAACAACCTTTAATGGTTGTACCGACAGTACTCAAACGGTATCCTTTGTGATGAATCCAGCGCCAATAGTTCCTGATCAAAAACTAACTATTTGTAGTGGAACTCCATTTGTACTTTCAACCAGTCTGGAGCCATTGAGAACTACGTATACTTGGAATAGTCCTTCTTTAGTGCCTGATGCTTCTATCACTGGCTATACATCAAAATTAACAGCTCAGACATTAGTGTATGATACTTTGAATAATTTATTAACATCAAGTGCAACGGCTATTTATACAATTCAACCTGCTTATCCCAACTGTAAATTGCAACCGTTCAATCTTACTGTAACGGTTAAACCAATCTCATTAATTGGAGATCAAACAGTGAATACTTGCAATGGTAAAAAAATGGTTTTTATACCTTCTTTAACACCATCCAACACATTATATAAATGGGCATTCAATGAAGTAAATCCTTCCTTTGCGCTTTCTGGTTATGGATCTAATGATAGTGTATTTCAAGCATCCATTATACAAACACTTTCAAATTCTAGTAATAATAGTATTCCTGCAAGTTATTTAATAACATCAAATACAAATGGTTGTATTGGTAAACCATTTCAATTAAAAGCAAAAGTGAATCCAACACCAAGAATTAAAATCACTGGTCCTCAAAGCTTGTGTGAAAATGCAAGTGACTCATTAAGATTTAACTTTACAGGAACAAGTCCATGGTCCATCAGTTATATTGATAATAAAGACAATCTACTCACTCAAGTTAGTGGGTTTACAGATGCTAATTCATTATTTGTTCAGCCTATAATGCCAAAGGCTGCAACGTATACTTTTTCTGTTGTACACGTGAATGATGCTTACTGTAGTAATGATACAAATAGTGTTACACCAGTTTTAGCTAGTATAACACAGAATTTACGATCATTGCCCAGTGATACTATTTTGGCTCCAAATGGAACGCTTATTTGCGTTGGGCTTTTCCAGCCAATGGTTATTACTCCGATAGTGCAATCTTATCAATGGTTTTTAAATGGGTCGCCAATTGCAAATGCAACTTCCATCAATTTTAATGCATATGCTCAGGGAACTTATTCAGCAAAAGTGACAGATAGTTTAGGATGTAGTAATATGACTGTTAACAGTATCAAAATGATTGATCTGAAAAATTTCAGCATTAGCTTTACAAACGATTCCATTAATTGTATCAATACCATTAAACAATTTTTAAATAATACTGATACTTCTGCTATTAGAAATATCAAATGGAAATGGAATTTTAATGGGGAAGATTCTACTAGCAATTACAATGGTGTTACGAATTTCAAAAAAGCTGGATTAAAGAAAATTTCACTATCTGCAATAGTGCCTACTTGTGCGTACTCAATTACTAAGGATAGTTTAATATCTATTGCAGCTCCTAAAATTCCCGTTAATTTAGATTTTGTTTCAACAAATGCAGGAAAACCAACTCCTTTGCAAGCGAGGAAATTTGAAGGGCTTTCATACAAGTATAATTGGCAACCTGTTTGGGGGCTCGACTTTTTAAATATGGACAATCCGATTTTTAATTATAATAAAAGTCAAAAATATTTTATCACCATGACGGCACCTGATGGATGCATTACGGTTGATACTATGAAAGTGAATGTCTTTGACTCTGTTGTAGTGAATATTTTTGTGCCTCGTTCATTCAGTCCTAATGGCGATGGTGTTAATGATGTATTGTTTCCTTATATAGCAGGCATGAAGGTATTAACATCTTTTAAAATCATCAACAAGTTTGGCAAACTCATGTTTGAAACAAAAACTTCGTCTACTGGATGGGATGGAATTAGTTATGGAGAAAAACAGCCCATGGACGCTTATATGTGGATGGCAGAAGGTATTGACAATAATGGCATACCTATTAAAAAAACGGGGAATCTACTTTTAATTAGATAACATGAAGGGAAAGTTTAATTATATAAAAAGGGGATTATTAATACTATTTATTTTCAGCTTAGTTGCAATTAAATTGCATGCCCAAGATCCCAACTTTTCCCAATTTTATGCGTCACCCTTAACAATTAATCCGGCATTAACAAGTGATGGAGAGTCTTCATGGCGTGCTATGACAAATATCAGAACACAATCAATTGGCGTAGGATCTACCTACAGTACACAAAGTTTTTCTATTGATGGGAAATTAAAAAAATTAAATGATGAAAATTATTTAGGGATTGGTGGTGTTGTAATTGCTGAAAAAGCAATGGATGGAATTTATAAAAGCACTTATTTGAATTTAACCACATCGTATCATTTGTCAATAGATAACAATGGAAATGGTTTAGCTGTAGGACTTGGGTATATTTATAATAATACAAGAATTGATTTTGCACAATTGTCATTTGATCAACAATTATCGAGTGCTGGTTTTGACAGGGCACTTCCATCTGGAGAGCCTTCTTTAGTTGGAGCAACTTCCTTCTCTTCTGCATGTGCAGGCATTATGTTCACACATACATCAGACTATTCATTTTTTAATGTTGGGATAGCTGGTTACCGATTTGCTAAATCAAATAGAAGTGTTCTTGATGATAAAACACAATATATTAGTCCGAGGTATGATATTCACGGTGAATTCGGATCATCAATCAGTGATAATTTAAATTTAAACATCAGTTTATTGCACATGGTTCAAAATGGCAGTTCTAGCACAACCTTTGGCACTAGTTTAGGTTTAGTTCATTCAACAGACCAAATTGAAGAGGATAAGCTAAGGATGCTTAATGTAGGATTATTTTATAGAATGGGTGATGCCTTGATCCCATATATTGGTTATTCCTATAATAGTTTTCAGTTTGGATTTTCTTATGATGTAAACGTTTCACCAGTTAAAAGTGGCTCTATGAGTAGTAATTCATTTGAGCTTTCATTTGTATTTAGAAAATTCAACGCTGAAAGTACACCTAAGCTAGCAAAATATCACTCACCTATTTAAGCACTGAGAACAATCAAATAGAGCATTTTCTGATTTATTTTATCTTTGATAGCCCCTCTAAACTTGAAGCATCATCTGGCTTATACAATAAAGCTTTATTGAATAAAGCTTTTGCGTCGTTGTGTTTATTCATAAAGTAATATGACCAAGCGAGTAAATGATTCCCATCGTATTCAAAAGGATAGAGGTTGACTATTTTCTCTAATAATTTAGAGGCTTGTTCATATTTTTTCCTATTATATAAGATCACGGCTGCCCAATAATTGGCTGTATAGTTCTGTGGATCTATTTTCAGGATTTCTTCATACACCTGCAATACTTTGTCCCAGCTCTCTAATACAGATAAAGGCTTTACCAATCCTAATTTTGCCTCAATGGAATAAGGTTTCAATGATGTTGCTTTTTGGTAAAACTGCTGCGATTGAGTATAGTTTTTATTCATGTAATAAAGCCAACCCATGCGAAGATTAAACTCATAGCTATTGTCGTCATGAACCTTATTAAGCGTGGCAATCGCTTCGCCATAAAGTTTATTATACTCCTGTGCATAACTGTCTTTGTATGCTTTTCTTATAACAGTTTCATTTTGTGCTGATGCAGTAAATGCTATAAGCAATATTACTGCCGATACGATTTGTTTTTTTAAAATTTCCATGATAGACCTCCTGTAATTGAATGTTGATTAAATAATCGGGATAGATTTGAATAGATAGCCCTTTGTTCTAACGTATATCCCAGTTCCAATGTGCACTTGGGGGATAAACTGATATAACTGATAAGACCTCCCTTGAATAGGTTCTCATCGGGCGCGTTGTAAATGTATTTTGCGTCGTTCTCAAATAAGTCGCGAAACTTTCCAAATGTAGCATTTGCTTCCAACCATAGTCCATTCGTGATTTTTGCCCCAATAACTTGTTTGTAATTGAATGCTGATCCAGAAGGCCTGTTTCTGATTGTTGCAGTACTAAAACCATAAAGATTCATATTGCCCAAAGGATAATAGGCAATTTGTAGGCTCATCTGGCTAATACTTGAATCGAACATGGTTGAATAAATTCCTTCTGCTTGAATATCAAAATAATTGGCATGATATCGCAAGGCCGCAAAAGCCGTTTGATTCTGATAGTTGATCTGCCCAAAACTTGTATTGGTATAGTGATAGGCAATTTTCAATTGCAATCGATTTGATAAACTATAACTAAGCCTGTTATAATATTCGCTCTGTTTGAATGTACTGTCTTTTTTAGCCGAGTTACCAGACCCTGGTGGACCAGGCATAATTGTTTGTGTGGTTTGAAATCCTTGATTTAAAAATACAGCGGCCTGATCCATATACAATTTATTTCCAAACCTATTTTGAATACCTAGGAACTGATAGAATGTATTTCCTCTAGTTGTAATATTTGTATTTTTGAAACTAGATTCTATACTTACACCCGTAATAGCAAATCCTTTTTTCTTTTCTTTCACTAATACTTCATCACTTAGAAATGGTATTTCTAAAGTTGCTAATTCTGTTTGATTCAAGTAATTTCTACAGAGCCAGATATAATAATGTGCGGTACTATTATAAGAATCATTTTCTAACACTTTTTCATAATGAATCAATGCATCACTGAAATTAGTAAGCATAAAAGCTGCGTACCCCATGCGCAAACGGAGCATTGGGAAGTCTTGATTTGCTGCAATGGCTGTTTTTCCAAATGTTAAAAGCTCATGCCAAGATGCTTTTTCGTATAAAGCGTATGATTGAACATTTACTTCCTCAAAACTTGATACCTGTTGACTTTTTCCCTGAAAGGAAAGCATCAATAAAATGCAAAAAATAATCTTCTTTATATTGTGCATATTGCCTGTATTTTTTTGTTCTTTAATTGAAAACTAAAAGCTTGTATTTGCGCGTCTTTGATTAGCATGTTTGAATGCATCTTTTTTCTTTTTGTCCAAAAAAACGCTTGTTCCTGATTTGTGTTGATTTGAATACTGCTATTACCCAAATTGCTGCTATCCATTTCAACGCTACTCTCATATTTTAATTTAATAAAAATATAAAATGGTGCAACCATATCTTGCAGCCATTTATAGGGATTGATGGAAAAACTGTTTAATGAAAAAGTATCTGTGGCAGTTAATTGTTTTTCTGAACTCAATATTATTTTATAGGCAGCTTGATAGAAATGGAAAAGCAAACATTTTCTATTGCCAAAATAGTTGGTGAAATAAAAGGCGGTTCCATTATTGATGAAATAGGCATAGGCATCGTACTGTTTACAATACAAATAAGTTTCATTAAAGGCAGTAGTAAATACTTCCCATTCTTCCGCTTTAAATTCAGGTGCAGTCACCTTTAGTAGAAAACCTGGCTGAAAATTAAATGCTTGTTGCAACTGATTATTTGTTTGAATATTGCTGATAAAGCATCCTTCTTCAGGTACACTGAAATTAGCTATGCCGTAATCATTCCCATCTCTGGTAACATAATAACCAAATGGATAGGTCATTGTTTTAGATCCGATATAAGGGGTTGATTGGATCTGATAGTGTAAATGTGGTTCAGGTGATCTTCCAGAATTGCCACATGATGCCAGGATCTCACCTTTTTTTACATAAGCACCTTTGATTGTTTTGAAACTATTCTTTTTTAAATGGGAAAGCTTGGAATAAAGACCATCCCAGTGTTTGATGATGATGGTATTTCCCCAGTTCTGTTGCGTGTTATTGCCACCAATTTCATTGTCTTCAATATGATCAATGATTTCTTCTACAATGCCATCAGCTGGGCATAAGACAGGTTTGTTGTAACAATAGAAATGTTCCGGTAAATTCCCAGGCAATCTGAAAGTTTTCATTTCGTTATCCAGTATCACAAAGTCAAGGGCTTTGCTCCAATCTCCTTTATGGGTGATGCTTCCATCATAACCCTGACTAACCACCCATTCTCCAAGGAAAGGCAATTGCATATGATGATAGAAAGTATTTAATAGACGTTCTTTTCCATTAATAAATCGATAGAGATTTTCTTCAGGACTATAATATTGAATAGGGGTTAAGTTTAATTTATTTTCTATTTTACGCAATCTGAGCATAAAAAGAAAGAGAATAACTGTTAAGCAAAATGGCAAAGAAAATACTGGCACACCAATTTTAAACATTAAGCTTCCAATGCTTGCCACTAAAAGAAATGCAATAGGCACTAGAATAAAAACCCATAAAAAGGATCTGATAGAAGGAATGATATAAAAGCCACCAAGCGCTACTGCAACCAACATGAAATTGGTTCCCATATTGTAGTAGTTGATATAGCCCATTTGAAAGCCCCCCATTGTATAACTAAATAGTAGGGCCACAGCATATCCATAAACCATTAAAATAAATGCAATGCGTGAATAGATGATTAGTCCTATGGAAAGTATAATGCCAGAAGCAATATTCACTTGAAATAAAATGGCACTCATACTCCTAAAAAATCCTGATACATACTCAGAGAGCTTCCACTCTTCTATAGAACTGATTAAGTTTACTAAAGTTGTTCCACCAATAGCATATGATTCATTGTACCAGTATACATGACGCTGTGTTAGACCAATACCATCAAAGCTTTTAGAGGCAATGATAATTAATCCTGTGCTGATTATAAAAGCCAACGATAAAGCAGGGAGTCCTCGTTTATTTAATATCGCATTTAGGGCTGTGGATAAAAACAAAGTTAGTATAGCGCCAACTACCAATAAAACAGTGAAAGCAGCTCCAAATTCAAAATTTGTACCAAAGCCAAGCCCAAATAATACCACACTATAAGTTAATAAACCGTCTTCTGTTTGTGCCTTATTAAAGCCAATGCCTTCTGCTGTAATCAATGCAATGGTTACCGCAACCAATCCGGATACTGCAGCAAATGGCGTAATAAATGAAACCAACAATACCAGTATAGCAAAGACCCTGTTCTTAGAAAAAAAGAGCATGCCATAACTATTCAATATGGCGTTGATGAGGTGTTTTATAAATGATAGGGTGCTACTTGCTTTCAAAATAGTTGATTTTATAAGCTAAAATGCTTCAGGTGTTCTGGCATTTTTTCCATTTGTTCAATGTACTCCAATGTTTCAGCTTCTCTTATTAAATGGGTATTTCCTTTTTCATCAATCATAATCACATTAGGCCTCATTTGAATAAACTGCATCCACTGAGTCATATTATAAGCGCCAACTTTATGCACTACAACTTGATCGCCTCTATTCAGCAAAGGCAGATTTACGCTTTGCCTAACTACATCAATATTCATACACAAAGGTCCGTATAAAACCATGTCTTCTGTATGGTGGGTAAAGTCTTGCGCAGGGCTGATCTTATGCTCATACCAAAATGAAGTAAACAAAATATTAACGCCAAAGTCAAGGATAGTAGCTCTTCGCCCATCGCTCAGTCTTTTATTTGCCAACACAGAACCCAATAACCAACCAGCGTCATCAATTAATGCCCTGCCACTTTCTAGAACCAACAAAGGCATTTCGTTATTTGGAAATCCGAGTTCCAATAAAGCATTGGTAATGGCTTCTGCAAATTCATCCACTGAAGGAATGGTATCAGCACCTTGCAAATAGGCTCCACGGAGATTGTTGGCAGAGGGGAGGCCACCACCTAAGTCGAGGTACTGAATGGTTGTGTTCAACTGACTTTTACAATTCATTGCTAAGTCGCCCAATTTTTTTACAGCAATACTATAAGCATCAGTACTAAGCATAAAAGTACCAATATGACAATGTAATCCAGTTAATTGTAGTTTGCCTGATGATACAATTTTTTGGAGGGCAGTCCATGCTTGTCCGTTTTCGTAATTGAATCCGAAGCGATCCCACATTGGATAGATTCCGGTATCCATATTTACACGTATTGCTACGCGAGGTTTTTTATTGAGAGACTCACTCAAGTCGATCAATTGATACATCTCTTCAAAATGATCAATATGAATGAGTGAATCATTGTTAATGGCAAGTGTAAGTTCTTCATTGGTTTTTTCAGGGCCGTTGAAAATGATCTTGTTGCCTGGTACGCCATTGCCCAATGCTTTTCTATATTCGAAGCCGCTCACCACTTCAGCCCAACTACCTTCTTGGTGAAAGACTTTACAAACGGCATTGATATAATTTGTTTTATAGCTCCAGGCAAATTGCACTTTTGGGTAGCGCGTTTTAAAGGCGCGTACTGCATTTTGATAAGTGCGTCGTATGGTTCTTTCGCTGATTACAAATAGTGGTGAGCCATATTGTGCAATCATATCTTTTACAGCAACGCCATCTATTTGTTTAACAGGTTCGTATTCTGTACGTGAACCATATTTATTCATTAAACCTGCGTTCATTTTTTGTATTACGGGACTCTCGTATTTCAGTTTTTGCATAATAGTTTTTTTTGAAATTTATAATTCGCCGAAGCCGCTGATCTGTTGAAATTCTTTCACATCGGTAATATGATCCCAGGAATAGCGGACAAACATTTTACCTACCTCGTAATCGGTAAAGGGTTCAATGGTCTCGCCTAGTGCCATCTTAGTAAGGGCTGCAGGCTGATTTTGTCCAGCTGCTGCAGTTAAATAGATCCAGGCAGGAAAGCGAGGGTTGATTTCCATGATATAGGGTATGCCATCATGTGTGCGCATGATTTCTAATTCACAGCCCCCTTTCCATTTTGTAGCAGAAATAAACTTTTTAGCCAAATCAATTAGGGAATCATCTTCTAAAGTAATGCCTGCCCAAGCCTTGCCTTTGTCGGTGATAGTAAGTTTTCGCATGGGAATAGCGCTAATAGTATTACCCTTTCCATCGCCTAATACAGCAATATTTATTTCAGTTCCTGTGATAAATTGTTGCACAATAATTGGGAATCCCCATTTGGCAGATAACTTATAAAAAGCCTTCTGTGATTGTTCTAAAGTATAAGCAATGATGGCGTCATAGAATTTTCCTTTTACTACTAATGGATAACTTAAGTTCTCTGCACAACCATAAAGTTCCGATTCATGATAAATGATTTGATCTTTAGGAACAGACAAGCCATACTTAATTCCAAATTGATACAAATTTATTTTATCACGCGCATTGAATTGTTCAGCAGAAGGAAGAAAGCTGGCAATGCCCATACTTTTTAATGCAGGCGCCATCTTCATAAAATTATACAACTCTGCATCAAAATTTGGAATGATGAGTTGTAGATTTTCTTTTTCGTGTATATATGCAATTCTTTTTAAAATGGCTTCTGTGCCTGCAGCGGGATAAGGAATTTGATAAGTTTTATCTACCACATCGTGCAGATAAATTCCTGGCTCCATTGTTTCATAAGAGAGACCGATAATTCGGATGGGTTGTTTGATACCCTCTCTCAAAGCCCTGATTACTGCAACGCCTGGACCCGGACTATCAACCGCATTCAAACCGGTTACTGCAATAGTGAGTAGTTGGTTAATAGCAAGCATCGAGATTGAATTTAAGTAAGAGATTAATTGTCTAAGAGATTTGCATATTTGAGTTGATTGCTAAAATCGTCCCAGTCTTTTTCAAGTTGAGCCTGACTAACATCATATTTTTCCAGAATAGTTGTTTTGATATTAGATATTGCTATTCCATCCTTTAGGAGAATAAGAATTTCAGCTGCAATGGGGTTAGCAGAATAGGAGTCACCTGTACTCGGGTTAAAGATGAATCCCGATTCGCTGGTTGCAATATTCTTTTTTAGTTGCATAAAGTTGATTTAATGGTTGATTTAATGGTTGATTAGGATTCTTATATATGATAAGATGTGAATCACTAAAAAAACCTTTGAATTAGATTGTTAATCTCTTGTTAAGCGAAAAATGGTTACCCGGTCCGCAGTTTTACCCAAATATAATCATCCATCAAAACGGCATTTTTACACACGGCTTTTCTACGAACGCCTTCCAAATAAAATCCGTTTTTTTCTAGTATGCGCATGGACGCTTTATTGGTTTCAAATACTTCAGCGTAGATGCGAACGATATCAAAATAGTAAAAACAATATTCTACCATTTGTCTTACTGCTTCAGTTCCTATTCCTTTATTCCAATATGGTTCACCAAGCCAGTAGCCCAACTCTGCAGAATATTGGTACACATCAGTATTTAAGATAAGTCCAATGCCACCAATTGCTTGACCATCCATTTCAATAGCAAGGTTAACAATGGGACTATCATTTTTCATTTTTTCAAGCCATGAAATACCGTCAGCTTCTGTATATGGATTGGGGAAATAATTGCGCAGATTATTCCAAACATGAATATTATTAGCAAAACAAACCAGATTGTTCAAGTCTTTGTCTGTCCATTGTCTAATGATAATTGCCATAAATTTTTATTTGATCATGAAAAGGTGTAAGTTAGACGTATTCCTATACTATAACCTTTGCTTTTTAATAATTCAATTTTACATCTTGAATAGTAGTTTTTCCTTCGTCACTTATTTGCACACGGTCGCCAAAATTGCAAAAAATCTTTTCTGATGCATGGATTCGAACATTTGATAATCAGTCTTAAAAATAAACGTTTCAAAGCAAATACGGAAAGCAACACATCCAGAAAATAGCACCACATTTACGTATGCTATAAATTAGTTATGTTTTTTTGTGCATTAAATGGGGATTGTTATTGGGTTACCTTTTCTCATAAGGGGTATTAAAACCTGAATAAAACACTCAAAATGTTACAAAAAACCTACTTCAAAACCAAGGATTATTGCAAAGTAAAGTTCAATTTCAGCGTAGAAAACGCAGAAACCATTGAAATTCTTGGTTTGAATAGCGATTGGGAGAATTCCATCGTAATGAGCAAGAAGAAAGACGGTAGTTTCAGTGTAGAAGTTTCTTTACCAAAGAACACTCAGCACGAATTCAAATATCGTGTAAACGCAACAGAGTGGTTAAATGAGCCAGAAGCGGATAGTGTTAGTCCCAATGTTTTTGGTGGTAACAATAGCGTGATTAACTTATAATTTAAGTTTATTGGGATTATCCTTTCAAGTGGATTTTTTTTCCTGACTTAATTGATTCATAAATGGCATCGATGATGATTAAATCTTTTAATCCTTCTTCGCCATTAATGGGTACGATGGGTTGTGCCCCATCCAGCAAAATAGCCGCCATTTGGTCCATCTGTACTTTTTGATGGGTTTCATGTGCTTGTGTTAATTCACCTTTATTTGTTCTGCCTTTAATAGGACCATAGCCTGTAGAAGGTTGCATTTCTGCAAATCCTTTTTCAGCGTTCAAATAAAAGCGATCTAGCCCATTCATGTTATAGGTTGAAAGACAGGATGCAACTGCCCCACTAGGAAAGCCCATTTGAAACTGGATCGTTTCATCAACGCCTTCCTTGAATTTATTGTGGTCGGTTTTGGTCTCTTCTGCCGATATCCATACAGGTTCTTCTCCCACCATATACCTAGCCCCATTGATGGCATAGATTCCAATATCCATCAATGAGCCTCCACCAGCTAGTTGTTTGTTCAAACGCCATTGCGTTGGGTCCCCAATTCTAAAACCACACAATCCTTGAAAGAATAAAACTTTTCCAAATTCACCTGCTTTTCTCATTCTGATCACTTCCAATGTTTTGGGTTCAAAGTGCATCCGATAACCCACCAATAATTGAACTTTTGCCTTTTTGCAAGCAGTTATCATTTCTTGTCCATCTTTTGCATTGATGGCCATAGGTTTTTCACAAATCACGTGTTTACCAGCTTTCGCTACCCTAATTACTTGCTCCTTGTGTAGTGCATTTGGCGTAATTACATAAACCGCATCAATGTCGGGATTATTTTTTATCTCGTCGAAATTCTGATAGTTATAACAGTTTTTTTCTGGTATCTGGTACTTGTTTTGCCAAGCAGTTATTTTGGATGGGGTGCCACTTATAACGCCTACGAGTTTTACACGTGTACACGATTGTATGGCATCTGCAACCCTTGTGCCATAGCTACCTAGTCCCATGATAGCAACCCTTAAAACAGCACCTTCACTAATCATTCCTGTACTTTGCCCATTTGCCATATTAAAAGGAGACAGAAAAGGCAATGCAACAAAAGAAACCGTAAACTGTTGCAAAAATTCGCGACGTGATTTCATTTGAGTTAGATTTTGTTTTTACAAGTTAATACATTTAAAACCTAGGGGCAATTCAAATTGGTACATTTTTATCTCTAGAAACAAATAATGTAGATGATTTGAAATATTATTTCGAAATTAGGCTATTCAAAAACTCAAAGCTTGCCATGAAATTAACTGCTTTTGTTACATTATTCTGTTTGTTTTGTTGTTGTTTTAAACTATCTGCACAGCAACAAAAAGAAAATAAAATCAGACAATCAATTGGTCTATTGATACAATTTGATCCAGCTTTAAATAAAATCATCGCCCCAAATTCAAAAGCAGCAATCATTGCAGAAGGTTTTAATTGGAGTGAAGGCCCTTTATGGATTGAATCTAAAAAAATGTTGCTTTTCTCTGATGTGCCTTTGAATACAGTATATAAATGGACTGAAAAAGGCGGTACAGAAGTATATTTGAAACCTTCAGGATTTACAGGAACTGCTTCAAAAAGTAAAGAACCAGGAAGTAATGGCCTGACCTTAGATATCAATCATCGGTTGGTCTTATGTCAACATGGAGATAGACAAATTGCTAGGATGGATGCTTCCTTAGATCAGCCTAAGGCTAAGTTTATTGTTCTGGCTAAACAATTTGAAGGGAAAAGATTTAGTAGTCCAAATGATTTGGTATTCAATAAGAAGGGAGAACTATTTTTTACAGACCCACCTTACGGATTAGAAATGCAAAATGATAAAGATCCACAAAAAGAAACTACTTGTAACGGCGTATATAAAATCAAAAAGGATGGCACTGTAATTCTGTTGGTTGATTCCATCACTAGGCCAAATGGATTGGCATTTTTTCCCGGACAAAAAAAGTTACTGATTGCTTGTTCCGATCCTAAAAAACCCAACTGGTATATATATGATGTAGAAGGAGATGCTTTAACCAATGGTAGAATATTTTTTAGTGCCGCAGATTTTGATCGTTCATGGAAAGGCATGCCAGATGGGCTCAAAATTGATAAAAATGGAATAGTTTATGCCACTGGTCCTGGAGGCATTTATTTTTTTAATCAGGAAGGGAAAAAATTAGGCTTGTTAAGGTTAGACAATTCAACAAGTAATTGTGCGTTATCTGATGATGAAAAAACACTGTATGTAACGAATGATATGTATCTACTAAGAATAAAATTGAAAAATTAGATAGGAAGAATATCATTGTGTGAATCAAATAGAGAAATACAATTTAAGAAATCAGTATTCAGCTTAAAGAAAATAATGTCAATGAAAAACCTTTTATTATTTATTGCAACGGTTGTTTTTATTTCAACTGCTTTTGCTCAGGATTCTTTGTACAAATTGGGACCGAATTCACAACGGAAAATTGGAGTGCCACAAGGCATGGTTACCAAGCATGAATGGGAGAGTAAGCTTTACAATAATTTTCGAGAGTACTATGTGTATGTTCCAGCTCAATATGATTCTACCAAACCGGCAGCATTAATGGTGTTCCAAGATGGGAACGCTTATGCAATTGAGAAAGGAGAGTTTAGAGTGCCCATTGTATTTGATAACCTGATTGACCAGAAAAAATTGCCAGTGACCATTTGCTTGTTTGTAAATCCAGGGCATATCACAAAGGAATATCCACAAAGCAGATTTAGTGCAAGTAATAGAGCTGAAGAGTATGATATGCTTAACGATAAATATGTTTCCATGCTGATTGAGGAAATCATACCTGAATTGAAAAAAAGCTATCATATTTCAGACGATCCTAAAATGCATGCCATTGCCGGACTTTCATCTGGCGGCATTTGTGCTTTTACGGCGGCTTGGGAAAGGCCTGATTATTTTCAGAAAGTGATGAGTCACATTGGAAGCTTTACCAATATCAGAGGTGGACACAATTATCCTTTTCTTATTAGAAAAAATCAAAAAAAAGACATCAAAATATTTTTGCAAGACGGAATAAATGATCTTAGTAATGAACACGGCAATTGGTGGTTGTCAAATTTACAAATGGAATCAGCCTTTAAATACAAAGGATATGAGTTCAAGTTTGAAAAAGGATTAGGAACCCATAGTGGAAAACATGCAGGGTCAATTTTGCCGGAGTCGTTAATTTGGTTATGGTCTGATCAAATCAAATGAAAAGACAAAGACTTACCTTAAGTAATGAATATTGGTTATTTTGGTACAAACAAACACTCAATGAAATTATATAAAACAAGCAACTGTATTGTTATTGAAAAAGCCGGCAATTACTATTCAGTTGAAAATGCAAACTGGGATAGTTTTATTAATGATGATGCATTATTGCAAAAAATGGAGCAATTGACCCAAACATTACCTGCTTCAATAAATTTTGATTTTCAAAACGTTTTTGCGCCTATTGGTACATCTCAAGAACTATGGGCTTGTGGAGTTACTTATTTACGGAGTAAAGTAGGAAGAGAAGAGGAAAGTAAATCAAGCGGAGGGGCCGACTTTTACGCAAAAGTGTATGAAGCAGACCGACCTGAAGTTTTTTTTAAAGCTACGCCACATCGAGTTGTTGGCAACAATGGAATGGTTAAAATTAGAAAAGATTCTACCTGGGATGTACCTGAACCTGAGTTGACATTAGTAGTTACTTCATCAGGGAAAATTGTTGGATATACTATTGGTAATGATATGAGTAGTAGAAGTATTGAAGGAGAAAATCCATTATACCTCCCACAAGCAAAAACCTATGATAGTTGCGCCGCATTGGGACCCTGTATTTTTGTAACAGATCAGCCTTTGTTTGCAGATACAACCATTCAACTGATCATCAAAAGAAATCAACAAACAGTGTTTGAAGACAAGATTGCTATCAGTCAAATGAAACGTACGCCGAATGAATTGGTTTCATTTGTTTATCGAGAATGCTCATTTCCTCATGGATGTTTGATCATGACTGGAACAGGAATAGTACCTGGAAGTGATTTTACACTAACAAAAGGGGATGAAATTATTATTTCTATTAATCATATTGGGACACTTAAAAATACGGTTCAATAATCATGAATATACTCATCATAATTTTAGCAATTGCTGCTCAAGTATTTCTTTCCATAAAAAAACTTAGCCCCTTTCTATCACTCATCTTAGTAGCAATAGTTACAGGATTGTGTATGGGTATTGAACCGATGGCTTTGATTAAAACGATTGAAAAAGGTGTGGGAAGCACTTTGGGCGGTTTGGCATTGATTATTTGTTTAGGTGCGATTCTTGGGAAAATATTAGAAATAAGTGGTGCGGCAGAACAGATAGCCACAACACTTATAAAAGGGTTTGGTGTAAAATATATCCAGTGGGCTGTTTTGTTAACAGGCTTTTTAATTGGTATTCCACTTTACTATAATGCAGGGTTTGTGATTCTTGTTCCATTGGTTTTTACTATTGCTAAAAAAACAGGACTACCCTTATTATATATTGTCATACCAATGGCAGCTTCTTTAAGCACTACACATTGTTTTCTTCCACCACATCCTGGCCCTGTTGTTTTGGTCAACGCATTTAAAGCTGACATGGGTAAAACCCTCCTATACGGCATACTGATTGCCATACCTTCTGTAATTATTGCTGGCCCATTGCTAGGTAATTTTTTAAGAAAAATACAAATAGACAATGTATTGCCACTTACTACTAATGACCCGGCTACTGAAAAAGTACTACCACCCATTTTCCCTAGCTTCCTAATTGCTTTAATGCCCGTGTTGTTAATTACCCTTTCTGTTATTGCCAATACTTTTTTGGCCAGTTTTACATTTGTACAATCATTATTTCTTTTTATTGGCGATTCTACCATTGCATTGTTGACTTCAGTATTTGCTGCCCTTTATTTTTTTGGTATTCGCAAAGGCCAAAAAATGGAGACTATTATGAAATGGGTGAGTGATGCAATAGCTGGCATTGCCATGATTTTATTAATCATTACTGCAGGCGGTATTTTTAAACAAGTGTTAATTGATAGTGGTACTGGTCAATACATTGCTTCATTTAGTTCCAAATTGAGTATGCCTCCATTGGTTTTTGGTTGGGTCATTACCGCCATATTAAGAATGGCTATTGGCTCAGCCACAGTTGCAGGTATTACTGCCGCTGGAATTGTTTCTCCTTTGGTTGCAACAGGACTTGTATCACCAGAACTAATGGTATTAGCAGTTGGAGCGGGAAGCGTGTTTGGTTCGCATATCAATGATTCCGGTTTTTGGATGTTTAAAGAGTTTTTTAACCTAACCCTCAAGCAAACTTTCTTGTCTTGGACAGTGATGGAAACAATGATTTCAATCGTTGGACTTTTTGGTGTATTGTTGCTTAATTCATTTATAGTTAATTAATCTTTTATGAAAAGAAGTTTCAGTCTTAGTTTGTTGGCATTATTAGGTTTTGTTCAAATGGTTTCTGCACAAGACAAGCAAGAATGGAAAGGCATATTTGCTGCAATTAATCAAGAAGTGTTGACAAATTCAAAGGCATATGAAACCTTGAAAGAAGCTACTGAAAAAATTGGGCATCGATTAACTGGTTCTTCCAACGGGGAAAAAGCGGAAGCCTTTGCTTATAATTTATTAAAGACATATGGATTTACAAACCTGCGCTATCAACCATTTGAAGTAGAAAGTTGGAGTAGGGGAAATATTTCGGTATCAATTGGTACGGATACCAATCACTTGGTTTCCATCAAATCAGTAACACTGGCGCACTCTCCAGTTAAAGCAGACGTTTCTAATGAAGTGGTTGATATGGGAAATGGTCTAGAAGTTGACTATGCAACTAACCCAGATAAAGTAAAAGGGAAAATTGCCCTTGTTTATTTAGGCGTTTTGCCTGGCTCTAAAGAAGGAACCAAAAGTTTGCATCGATCAGAAAAAACCGCCATTGCAACAAAGTGGGGTGCCAAAGGAATCATCATTATCAATACTGCAAAAGGCGGCATCTTATTAACTGGTACCGCATCAGTAACAGGCAAACTCATTCCAATCCCTGCTGTTTGTATTGGCTTGGAAGATGGAATGCAATTGAAGGAAACAATTAAATCGAAAAAATTATATACCCATATCAAAATGAATAATATTTCTGGATTGATTAAAGCCAGAAATGTGATTGCCACTATCAAAGGAAAATCTATTCCCAATGAAAAAATTGCCGTGGGTGGTCACCTCGATAGCTGGGACCTTGCCACAGGTGCAATAGATAATGGGATTGGCTCTTTTGCTGTATTGGACATGGCACGCACTTTTGCGAAATTGAAATTGCAACCAGAGCGTACAGTTGAATTTATTCTATTCATGGGTGAGGAAGAAGGACTCTTGGGTTCTAAAGCATATGTTGCTGCTGCTATCAAAGACAAGTCGATTGATCAATTAAGGTATATGTTGAATTACGACATGACCAATGATCCCAAAGGATATTCAAGCACTGATGCAGGTAGCAAAGCTTTGTTTCAATCTATTGGAGCTATTGCACACAATCTAGATACCAGTTTCAGCAACACATTTAGGAGTGGTGCTGGATTGCATAGCGACCACCAACCATTTATGTTACAAGGAGTTCCAACTGGTGGTGCAGCTGGTGGCAAATTGCCCAATAATGCGGGTCCATGTTATCATGCCGACTGCGACAACTTTAGCCTAGTGGACAAACCGGGCATTCAGAATACGGTTCGATTTAATGCGATGTTATTGTTTGGCATTGCTGATGCAAAAGAAATTAGTGCCAAACATTTTACTGATGCCGAGACCAAAGAATTTTTATTGAAAAACAACCTAAAAGAGCCTTTGCAAATTGCGGGAGAGTGGCGTTGGAAAGACTAATGTGCTATTTCCTTCAAGCTTTTAAAGTAGATTCTTTGTACTTGAATAGACAGCCAAACACTGATGGTCCCAAAAATCATACCCGCGCCTACATCTAATGGAAAATGCTGTGCCAGATAGATTCTAGAATAACCCACTATTAGGCCATAAGCAAAACCAATGGGTATAATCCAAGGTTTTGGAATGAGTAATGCTGCTAATAAAAAAACGCTAAATGCAGTAGTGGTATGCCCTGAAGGGAAACTATAAATGGTATGAAGTTCAACTCCAGGAACCGTATGAATAAGAGAGGTGTCATCAATTAAAAAAGTAGGCCTAGGCTCAGCAGGGAAAACATAATTTTTGATGAACTGTGTAAATAAGGTTGAGATGCAAATAGTGCTAAATATTAACACCAAATATTTTCTGGTTTTCCAAATAGTAAAGAGCACAATTGGCACCCAGATGGCTCCATCTCCAAGATAAGTTACGTATTCAAAAAAGAAATCGCCAATGCTACCCATGTCGCCATTAAAGAACAGAAATAAGGTAGATTTCCCCAACAAAAGCGATAGTGCTATTAACACTGTTCCTAAAATTAGTGAGATATAAGCACCTAATTTAAATTGTTTACTGGTTAATTCGTTCATCTTTACAGTTTGCTTATTCTTCAAATCTAACAAAAAATGCCGCTAGTTTAAAGCGACATTTTTTGCCCAGAATTTTTAGCCTCTAATTTTTTGACTTTTGCCTTTTGATTTTTGACTTCTTATTGAATCCCAGCTAATTCCAGGCTTCTCTTCTTTAAATGGATAATGTCTAAATTGTCAATAATGGGATCTACAGTTAATATGAGGGAGGTATTATTTTCTTTCCACCATTGGTGTTGAATCAATTCTTGCACGGGCAAAACGCCAATCAAATATTTTCGATCTGCATCTGCATGCCATTCTTCAATCCATTCAAATTTTTCTCTTGGAACATATTTCCAGTCGTCAAAACTCAAATACACTTTTACAAAATATTCATTGGTAAGTTCATGTGGTATGTGGTGATACAATTTCTTGTATTCGTATTTGTAATTGTAACGTAAGGCAGATATATCACTTAAAACAGCAGAGGCAGTTGGAAAACTTCCCGCACCTTTTCCATAAAAGAATTGCTTATCAGCAAAACCACTTTCAATGACAACCCCATTGTATTCGTTTTTAACAAAAGAAAGCGGGTCGCCGTTTTTTACAAACTGAGGAAGTACAAAAGCAGCTACTTTCCCATTTTTTAATTTTTTAGCCTGAGCAATCAATTTAATATCCAATCCTTTTTCCTTAGCCACCAATGCATCGCTCAGTTGAATGTTTTGTATGCCGGTAAAAAGAATTCGATCAGGATGTGCTACTATGCCATATGCATGGTTTAACAAAATGGCCCATTTATTCACTGCGTCATAGCCTTCCACATCAAGTTTTGGGTTGCTTTCGGCAAAACCCAATTGTTTGGCTAGAAGTAGGGCAGATGGAAAGTCTAATTTGTCTTCAAACATTTTAGTGAGAATAAAATTAGTGGAACCATTTACGATGGCTTTGATGGCATGAAGCAAATCGTTATCGTAATACTCCTCTAAATTTCTAATCACGGGAATAGAGGCACAGGCAGCTGCTTCATACAAAAAGGGTAAACCTGTTTCTTGTTGTAAGTCTAATATTTCAGGCAAATGTTCTGCAATCATTTTCTTACTAGCACTCACTACTGATTTGCCATTGTGTAGTGCTGTTCGCACAATTTCAAATGCAGCATCTGCATCGTCAATCACTTCAACTATTACATTTATTTCATCATCAAATAACAATACATTTTTGTCTGTTGTAAATAGTTCTTCAGGAGCATTCCTCTTTTTGCCAGGATATTTGATGCACACTTTTTTGATGCTGGCATTTAAAGAAGGTGTTTGTTGTAATACTTTGTATAAGCCTTCTCCTACTACTC
The DNA here is from genome assembly GCA_031428775.1 of Bacteroidota bacterium. GTDB lineage: Bacteria > Bacteroidota > Bacteroidia > Chitinophagales > Chitinophagaceae > Sediminibacterium. The sequence goes on along the minus strand of JANOYH010000215.1, from coordinate 2,186 downwards.
CAAATCCGAATAACCCGATGTTCAATTTTTTGTGCGTTTCCATAATTTTCTGTTCTGTAAACTTTGCTGTTTTATTAAACTAATATTATTTTTTTAATTATGCTGTTACATTTTCAAAAACGGGATTTGCTTTTTTGATCAAATTGATTTTTTCAAATGCTTGCTCCAAATCAGCAATTAAGTCTTCTGCATCTTCTAATCCTACAGATAGCCTAATCAAACTATCCACTACACCAGCAGCTCTTCTAGTTTCTGCTGGGATAGATTTATGGGTCATATTCATTGGATGTGAAATCAAGCTTTTAATTCCTCCCAAACTCTCTGCCAGTTTGAATAAATCGGTTTGTTGTACTAGTTCAACTGCTGCAACTTCCGTATCTTCTTTCAAGCTGAAGGAAATAATACCACCAAACCCCTTTGCTTGTTTTTTAGCAATATCGTGATTGGCATGAGTTGTTAATCCTGGATAATAAACGGTATCCACCAATGGGTGCTGTTCTAAATATTTTGCTATTTCTAGCGCGGTAGAACAATGTTGTTTGACCCTTAAATGAAGTGTTTCAATACCACGAATGGTTAACCAACTATCGAAGGGCGCTAAAATATTTCCACAGGCATTCTGATAGAATTTTAATTTTTCCCCAAGTGCTGGTTCACGTGCAACTAATAGACCTGCTATTAAATCACTATGTCCCCCTAAATACTTTGTGGCACTATGAACCACTATATCTGCACCTAATGTTAATGGTTGTTGTAAAGCTGGTGTTGCAAAAGTATTGTCTACACAGAGCAAACAATTATTCGCCTTTGCGATTTTTGCGATTGCTGAAATATCAGAAATTTTCAGTGTTGGATTTGTTGGTGATTCTAGCCAGATAAGCTTTGTATTAGGCGTAATGGCGTTAAATACTTTTTCTGTATCTGAAGTATCTACATAAGTAACTTTAATGCCGAACTGCTCATACACGCTATTGAAAAGTCTGTAAGAGCCCCCATAGATATCATCTACAGCCACAATCTCGTCACCCGTTTTTAGTAATTTAATCACGCAATCAATGGCTGCCAATCCACTTGCGAATGCAAGTCCTGTACTTCCTTTTTCCAACTTTGCAATTAATGTTTCAAGTACCGCTCTAGTTGGATTATTGGAACGAGAATAGTCGTATCCCTTGTTCACCCCAGGGGCCTCTTGCACAAAAGTGGATGTTTGATAAATGGGCACTGAAATGGCTCCAGTTAAAGGGTCTACAGGAATACTGTGAATGAGTTCTGTTGCACTGCACATGTGGTTTGTTTTACTTGTTTAATGATTGTTAAGTTTGTTTAATGTTTGTAGCACTTTGTAACAACTTATCTAAAAGCAGGTATCCACACTTACCAGTTAGCTTTCCATGCTTTAGGGGCATAAAAAAAGCTCATCCGGTAAGTCAGATGAGCTTGTAATTATATAGTTCCCTTGCGGGAGAATTAACAAACTTTTACTCTGACTTATCTCTGTACTGCGCACGGTACTGGAGTTGGCACCTTCATATTGTTGAGTTAACAATATGGGTTGCCAAGGCTTCATCGGGCCAAATCCCTCTGCCTTTCTTGATAAGTTATCTAAAGAACTACTGCAAAGATAAAGGGGTTAGGTTTGAATCACCAAATAAAAGTCTACTAAACTTATTAGCTTGGCCTTTGTTTGTACATTTACATACCTTAGAAAAGCATGGCAAAGAAAAAAATAATACCAGCAATATCCAGTGAACCCATAGTAGAAAACCAATTTGAAACCATTGAGGTTTATGGTGCCAGAGAACACAATCTCAAAAATATTGATTTAAGCATTCCCAAAAACAAATTGGTGGTTTTTACGGGAGTGAGTGGTAGTGGGAAGTCGTCTTTGGCTTTTGATACCATTTACAATGAAGGTCAACGCCGATACATGGAAAGCTTTGGTGCCTATGCCAGACAATTCATGGGCGATATGGAAAGGCCTGATGTAGATAAAATTACCGGTCGTTCTCCCGTGATTTCTATTGAACAAAAAACCACAAATAAGAATCCTAGAAGTACTGTTGGAACGATCACAGAGATTTATGATTTTCTGCGCTTGTTATTTGCGAGAGTAGGTGAAGCATACAGTTACAACACAGGTAAAAAGATGATCAAATTTTCTGAAGAGGAGATTGTGGAATCTATTT
>JANOYH010000214.1:0-9046 GCA_031428775.1 Bacteroidota bacterium | reverse complement strand
TCCCCACCACGCACCTTCATGGTGCAAGTGATTCCACTCCCATGCTTGGCAACTCAAGAAAGCAATACCTCCTATGATTGTCCAAATCAAGTTTGTAGCTACTTTTTTCTTGTTCATTTGATGTCCAGCTTGTACCGCCATTACCATGGTTACAGAACTAATGATCAAAATAAAAGTCATGATACTTACAAATACCAAGGGTGCATTTACCCCTTCTGGAGCAAATGGAAAGCTCTTAAATACTACGTTAGGGTCAGGCCATCCATTAGTTGAAAAACGAATGGTTCCATAAGAGATCAGGAAAGCCCCGAAAGTGAATGCATCACTCATCAGGAAATACCACATCATCAGTTTACCATACTCAACGTTGAAGGGACTTTTGCCGCCGTTCCAAAGCTTGGTTGTTGTTGCAGTTGTTGTAGTTGACATGTCTGTGCTAAAAATTTCGGTACAAAAATATTGGCTGGCGTTGAAAAATAGTGAATAAATCCCAAATTTTTCTTAAACTATCCAATCCAGTTATAAAACAAGAACAAGTAAATCCATAATACATCCACAAAGTGCCAATAAGTGCCTACCACTTCAACGGTAACAGTGCTTTGCTTTTTCACTTCGGTTTTTATAGCTTTTGCAAAAACGATTACTAGCGAAATCACCCCACCTAAAACGTGCAACATGTGTAATACGGTAATCACAAACAGGAATGAAGCGGCTGAATTGCTTTTGGGTCCAACCAATGCAATGTCTCTCGCTTCTAATGTTTTGAATCCTGCATATTGCATGATTAGAAACAAGATACCTAGTACTGCAGTTACGCCAAGCAGGCTACGATATTGACCCATATTACCCGCTTTGATTGCTTTTGCAGCCAAAAACATAGTAAGACTGCTTAACAAAATCACGCCTGTAGAATACCAGAAAACCAGTGGCAGATCAAACTGCAACCATACGCTCTGATTTTTTTTCACAATATATGCGCTAGTTAAACCGGCAAACATCATGATAATACTTCCCATAGCCACCCACAACGTGAATTTGTATGGATGGATTTTTTGGGGTGCGCTATTTGGTATTGTTGTTGTCATTTTAAATATTTTCTTTTATCCATGTATTTTATCTGCTAGCAATGCCAACAAAACAATGGGGAGATAGATATAACTACTGAACATGACTCTTCTTGCTGCTTTTACATCCATCTCTTTGTATAAACGCAAGCTTTGCACCACCATAAAGAGGTTACAAGCAATCAGGATATACATGCTAACCTGTCCAGTTAATCCAAAATAGTGTGGCAGTATACCAACGGGAATCATCAATACCGAATACATGACGGCTTGTAATGCGGTGAATTTTGTAGGTCCCTTATCTGTTGGCAATAACTTAAAGCCCACCCTACTATAATCGCTATGTGAAACCCAAGCAATAGCCCAAAAATGTGGGAATTGCCATAAAAATTGAATGCCAAATAAGATCCATCCTCCAGCAGCAAAATCGTCGTTACCCGCCACCCATCCTATCAAGCAAGGAAAAGCTCCAGGAAAGGCGCCAATCAATACTGCTATGGAATTGATTTTCTTGAGCGGTGTATAAATGAATGCATATAAAAAAAGGCTAAAGGCCGATAATAAAGCAGCAGAAATATTAAAATAATACCACATCATCCAACAGCCCAATACCCCTGCTATACCCGCAAACAAATAGGCTTCTGTTTGAGACATCCTTCCGCTAGCAACGGGCCTAGAACCCGTTCTCTTCATCTGAGCATCGGTGTCTTTCTCAACTGACTGGTTGATGGCATTTGCGCTTCCTGTAATTAACATGCCAGCTAGAAACAAGAGAATAATCATGCCCCAATCGTAGTGTACAATCTTTGGTGCTAACAGATAACAAATAACACAGGAAAAAACCACCGTAAAACTCAAAGTGAATTTAATCAGTTGAAAGTAATCCTTCACCTTACTGGCTATGGAAAAACTGGTGGAATTTGATGTTTCTTTTACATTCATTAGTGGTGGCTTTCATCTGGACCAACCGGAGTTGTTTGCTGGATGAATTCTTTTCCGTCTTTACCATAGTCATATGCCCAACGGTGAACTTCAGGAATTTCTCCAACCCAGTTACCATGGCCTGGACGAATGGGTGTAGTCCACTCTAAAGTATTAGCACCCCAGGGATTAAGCGTAGTTACTTTTCTTCCTTTGAAAATAGAATAGAAGAAATTAAACAAGAATAAGAACTGAGCTGCAAATACAATCATGGCAACTAAACTAATAAACCTGTTCAAGTCTTGGAACTGCTTAAAGCTTTCCCAAATACTGTAGTCGTAATACCTACGTGGCATACCAGCCAACCCTTCGTAGTGCATTGGCCAGAATATTAAGTATGCGCCTGCTATGGTGATCCAGAAATGCATGTATCCAAGTGTATTGTTTAAATACTTACCATACATTTTAGGGAACCAATGATAGATCCCGGCAAACATTCCAAACATAGAAGCAACACCCATTACAATATGGAAGTGTGCTACCACAAAATAAGTATCGTGCAAATGGATATCTAAAGCCGAGTTACCCAACCAGATTCCCGTTAATCCGCCAGAAATGAATAAGCTTACAAATCCAATGGCGAATAACATACCCGGAGTAAAACGAATATTACCTCTCCACAAAGTGGTAAGCCAGTTAAATACTTTAATAGCAGATGGAACGGCAATCAACAATGTCAGCAATACAAATACGGATCCTAAAAAAGGATTTAATCCGGTTACAAACATATGGTGCGCCCATACCAAGAAAGCGAGAATGGCAATTGCAAACAAGGAACCAATCATGGCCATATAACCAAAGATGGGTTTGCGTGAGTTGACAGATAAAATTTCTGATACCATACCCATGGCTGGTAACAAAATGATATATACTTCTGGGTGACCCAAGAACCAAAATAAGTGTTGATACAAAATGGCACTACCACCTTCATTTGGTAATGCACCAACGCCATTGATGAAGATGTCTGATAGATAAAAGCTTGTTCCAAAATTTCTATCGAATATCAATAAAATAAATCCAGAAAATAATACGGGGAATGACAATACACCCAATACGGCAGTAAAAAATAAAGCCCAAATTGTCAAAGGCAAACGAGTCATACTCATTCCTTTGGTTCGCATATTCAATACAGTGGCGATATAGTTCAACCCTCCTAATAAAGAAGAAACTACAAATAAAGCCATGGATACAATCCAAAGATCCATACCAGTTTTAGACCCTGGAGACGCATCACCTAAGGCACTTAATGGAGGATAAGCTGTCCAGCCCCCACTAAAAGGACCCGTTTCCACAAAAATGGAAGAAAGCATTACAATACTAGCACCAAAAAAGAACCAGTAGCTCAGCATATTCATGAAAGGAGACGCCATGTCGCGTGCCCCAATTTGTAGAGGAATTAAAAAGTTGGCGAATGTACCACTCAAACCTGCCGTTAAAACAAAGAATACCAAAACAGTTCCGTGTGTAGTTACCAATGCATAGTAAGCTTCTGGCGTAATGTGACCACCTTTGGCCCATTTTCCTAGAATATCTTCTAACCAAGGAAAATTGCTATCAGGGTAACCCAATTGCAAACGAAAAAGAACGCTCATCAAACCACCTAAAACAGCCCAAACCATTCCTGTTATTAGGAACTGTTTAGCAATCATTTTGTGGTCCTGGCTAAACACATATTTGGTGATAAAGGTTTCATGATGATGGTGCTCATGTGCGTGATCGCCATGACCATCATGTGTTGCCACTTCCGAATGTGTGTGCAGAACAGCTTCGTTACTCATACTGTGATTCTTTATAATTAGTTTTTAACTACGGTTTTAACTTTAACAGGTGCAGCTTTTGCTTTTGTACTATCTACTGCTTTTGCTGTAGCGGGATCTTTATCTGGGAAAGCTGCATAATAATAGGGATTCTGTTTTGCAATCCACATATCATACTCTTCCTGTGATACTACTTCAATGATTCCTTTCATAGAATAGTGACCATTGCCACACATCTGATCGCAACTGATTTCATAAGTGAAATTTGAGTTGCCGGTAATTTCTTTCATCTCAGCTGTAGTATACTTAGGTGTAAACCACAACGTAGTGGGAATACCCGGTACAGCATCCATTTTTAAACGGAAATGGCTTAGACCCACATCATGTATCACGTCTCTCGAACCAATGATCATTTTTACTGGTTTACCCTTTACCAAATACATGGTTTGCTCTGTTACCAAATCATCCTGACCTAATTTATCTTCCCAAATTAGTCCAAGGGTATTAGAAGCAGCGTCGATATTCTTATAATATTTTTTACCAAAAGCACCGTCTTTACCTGGATAACGGTAGATCCATCCAAACTGCTTTCCGGTTATTTCTACAACCATTGCATTTTTTGGTGGCTCTCCTGTAAACAAGAACCAGTTACGCAATCCTATTACCACCAAAACCGTTAATACAATGGCAGGAATGATGGTCCAAATAACTTCTAATGTATTGCTATGTGAGAAGAAATAAACTTTTCTTTTATCACTTTCTTGGTATTTGTATGCAAACCAAAACAACACAATCTGTGTACCAATAAAAACTACCCCTGTTACCCAAAGTGTTACCCAAAGCATGGAATCAACCCTAGCTCCTTCCACACTTGAAGCATCGTGTGCTAATAAAGTTTTGTCGAACAACAGTTCATTACAATACCATATACCAATCAAACCCAATACAAGAAAAGCGACCATCAAAAAGCCGTTGATCTTGTTGTTTTGCTTGCGACTGGCTTCTTCTCCTTTAAGTACGGATACATATTCGCTTGCCTTCGAAATCTGAAAGATTACAATGAATACCAGTACGATTACTGCGATGGTTAAATAAATGGTCATAATACGATCAATATTTTCTGATATACTATTTAAAACAAATGCTCATCAAACTAGTTGACTAAACAACCCTTTTTAACTTATACGATGTGAATTACACTCTCTTTCAAGAAAGGATGGTATTTTGGAATCAGTGGTTTGCTGGCCAATGCTTTTCCTACAAAGAAAATCATCATACCAACAAAGAAACTTAGTATGCCAAAATCTAACCAACCAAGCATTACATGTTCTTTAATCAAAGACCCCATTACCATTTGATAAAAATCGATCCAGTGACCAAAAATAATTAATACCGCCATAAATGTTACTAGGGTATAATTACGTTTAGCAGCACGTTTCATCAAAATCAACAAAGGACAAAGGAAATTGATAATCAGGTTCATGAAGAAAACACCTTTATATGGACCTTGTACCCTGTGTTTGAAATAAACGGTTTCTTCTGGTATGTTGGCATACCATATCAACATGTACTGGCTAAACCAAAGGTAGGTCCAGAATATAGAGAAGGCAAACATAAACTTACCCACGTCGTGCAAATGCTCTTGGTTGGTGAGTTCCATATACCCTTTGTTCTTTAAATAGATCAACCAAAGTGCAATTAATGACATCCCTGATACAAATGAACTTGCAAATGTGTACCAACTGTACATAGTTGAATACCAGTGTGCATCTATGCTCATCATCCATAACCAAGGAACAGTGGATCCAACCGTTAGTGCAAACCAAACAGTGAATAAAGCAGCTCTTACCGTATTTTTTAAAATGAATTTAGCGCCAGTCTCATGATCCATTGGTGCCACGTCTGCTTCATTACTCAATTGACGCATTCTCCAACCAAGAAAACTCCAGAAACCAATGGTTAAAGTAGTCCAGATGATAAAGAATTTTGCATTTAAGAAACCAGACTTACCATTAAGTATGGGGTCTTTTGCCACTGCTTCTGTATCTAACCAATGATAAATATGGTGCTTATCACTCAATACAATATATAGTAATACTACAAAAGTGATGGAACCAAAAATGGGCACTAAAGTGGATATTGCTTCTGGAATACGGCGAAAGCTCTGTTGCCATCCGCCCCATGCCAAGGTAGTAACACAAATAAAGAACATGCTGGCATTACATACCAATGTCCAGAAGATTGTATTATACATCAATGTTCCCCAAAAATGTACTTGCTCGTGTTCGTCGCTGCTAAATCCTTTGGTTACAAGACCAAAGATCAAAGCAACCAACCCAACGCCAATCAAACCCAGTGACCAGGTTTTCATTTTTCCGGGTATCTCAAATTGCGTTCTGATAGATGCCATCGTTACTCTTTTATATCAGTTAGTACTTTATCTTTTCAAATAGTTGAAAAGACTTTTTCAATTATTTCTTTGCAGTTGAATCAGCTGCTGCAACTGGTGCTGCGGCGGCTTTTCCTTTTGCTTGATTCATTTTAATATACTTAATCACCATCCAACGTTGCTTACGACTTAACTGTGAAGCATAAGAGCCCATCATGTTTTTTCCGTAAGCCACTGAATAGAACATTTGTCCGTCTGGCATTGCTTCATATTTTGCATCCCCTACCAATGTAGCTGGTTTTGCCACATAAGGACCATTTCCATCCTTATACAATGGACCATTGCCATTTAACTTAGCACCATGACAAACACCGCAATTAATCAGGTACAAACGTTCTGTTTCTTTATACTCAACATCTGTTAACGTTTCAATGGGGTTTTTCACCAATTTAGAAGCGGTATAGTTGGTAGTATCACCCGGTGCGTCTTGTGTTAAATGAAAAGGTAATTCCTCACCCCTTGCCATAGTTCCTAAAACAGGCCTATTGTTGTAACTGATTCCTTGATCGGCCAAATAACTATGGTCGGCAAAGGTTTCATAAGCGCGACTATATGCCATATCTGGAATATAAATATTTCCTGGCTTACGTTTTACATCGCTACAGCTGATGATGACAGTAGCAGTAGACAAAATAGCTATGATGGTTAATTTATTCATCTTATTCAATTCAAGTATTAAGCGGCAACAATTTGTTTTGCTTCAAATCTCATTTCGTCTTTGTCGTATCTTCCAAACCACCATCCTTCTTCTGCAATTTGAATATCGGTTTCAACTGCACCATTGGCAGCTAAGAAAGCTTTCAGGTCTTGGTCGTTTGTTTTGCTTGTGCATTCAATCACCATTACAAAAAGGTCGTCTGTTGCACGCGCATGAAAGTGGTGTTTTTTTACAAATGGTGCTAATTGACATAAATAACAAAATGTCAACACCATACCCACGGCTGCAAACAATACCGTCAACTCAAAAGTGATAGGTACCCATGCCGGTAATGCAAAGTGTGGTTTACCGCCAATATTTAAAGGCCAGTCTTTGGTAAAGATCCAACTCATGGTGCTTAATGCAGTTGCAGTACCGGTTATACCATAGATAAAGCCTGCAGTGTGCAAACTTGTTTCACGCATACCTAAAGCATGATCTAACCCATGTACCGCAAATGGTGTGTACACATCATGGATCTTATAACCTGCTGTACGAACTTTCTTAACGGCAGGAAACAATACCTCTTCGTCATCAAAACAGCCTACTACGAATTTCTTTTTTGCCATGTCTAATTTCCTTTAACGGAATTTATTATTTAAAAAATGCTCTTTTCTTCTAACTAGCGCTACTATTGTCTACCGTTGTGTGTCCGTGTCCACTATGCGTAAACACTTCCACAGATGCGTGTTCTAGATGTCCCATTTTATTTTTATATCCCTCGCCCGTTGTTTTCAATACATACTTGATTTCCGCAATGGCAATTACTGGGAAGTATTTTGCAAAGAGGAAGAAGCAAGTAAAGAACAAACCAAATGTTCCTGCATAGAAACCAATTTCCCAAATTGTTGGACTATAGTATACGCTCCAGCTTGACGGTAAATAATCTCGATACAAAGAAGTAACAATGATTACAAAACGCTCAAACCACATTCCAATATTTACAATGATACTCATGAAGAATGTTACAAATAAACTTCTTCTCATTTTACGGAACCAGAAAATCTGCGGACTCAATACATTACAAGCCATCATACCCCAATAGCTCCATCCATAAGGGCTGAACAAGGTAGCCCTACTGTACCAAAAAGTATATCCTTCATATTTGTTTTGACTATACCAGCCCATAAACAATTCAGTGATGTAGGCAATACCCACAATAGAACCCGTAAGCACAATTACTTTATTCATTGCCTCAATATGTCCCATGGTGATATAGTCTTGCATGGCAAACACTTTGCGGATAATCACCATCAAAGATTGCACCATGGCAAATCCTGAAAAGATGGCACCAGCAACGAAGTATGGAGGGAAGATGGTGGTATGCCATCCTGGAATCACTGAAGTGGCAAAGTCGAACGATACAATGGTGTGAACCGACAATACCAAGGGCGTACTCAAACCGGCTAACACCAAGGAAAGTGATTCATGTCGCTGCCAGTGTTTTGTAGAACCCGTCCAACCGAAAGCAGCAACACCATATAAACGCTTGCGTAATTTGGTAAATGCACGGTCACGAACGGTTGCAAAATCAGGTAACAAACCACTATACCAGAATAAAAGAGATACGGTAAAATAAGTAGAGATGGCAAATACGTCCCATAATAAAGGCGAGTTGAAGTTTACCCAAAGTGGACCGCGTGAGTTAGGATAAGGCAATACAAAGAAAGCCATCCAAACCCTACCCATATGCCAAATAGGAAACTGACCTGCACACATTACCGCAAAGATGGTCATAGCTTCAGCTGCACGGTTTACACCCGTTCTCCATCCTTGACGGAACAATAATAGGATAGCGGAGATTAGTGTACCGGCATGACCGATACCTACCCACCAAACGAAGTTGGTGATGTCCCAACCCCAACCCACGGTTTTATTCAAGTTCCACTGTCCAATTCCGTAGGTAACGTCTCGATAAATAGAGTAAACGCCAAACATTAATAAGCACACCGCAATATAGAAACCGATATACCACAAACGGGTAGGCTTGGCCTCAATTGGGCGAACAATATCTTCTGTTACCTGGTGATAGTTTTTATCTCCATACACCAATGGTTCCCTAAGCTGTGATTCGTACTTTAAATGCATCTGGTCTCGG
>JANOYH010000213.1:0-4147 GCA_031428775.1 Bacteroidota bacterium | reverse complement strand
GATAACTTTTGGATCTTTTCATAAAAAGGGTGTAGTCTGCCTCCCTATGTAATTTTTTTGCCACTTGCGCAATACACCAATCATCAAATGCATATTCTAGTGTCATTGTTACACTCCATCCATGTTTGTCTTGAGGCAGGTATCCATATTTAATATAATCTGGAGTGCCTCTACCTTTTTGAAAAGCACTTTTTTTCATTGCATCAAATGCCATCTTGTAATCAAATCCTTTGATATCTTTCAAAATGGCATCCGCAATAATGGGAACACTGTGATACCCTGTCATAGTATTGGTTTCCCAAGTACTTAAATCCCATACTGGCAAGAGTCCATTGTCTTGATATAATTGCAACATACTATTGATTATATCAGGCAATCTATCAGTTTGGGTAATTGTAAATAAAGGATTTAAGGCCCTAAAGACATCCCATTGAGAAAAGACAGTATATTTTTCTTTTCCTTTACTAAATCTTTTTAAAAGATTATCGTGTGTTTGATAAGCTCCATCTGCATCAGAGCTGATTACTGGAGCCAAATTAGTTCTATAAAGGGAGGTATAAAATTTTGTAGCGAATGCAGTATCATTGGTATTGATCTTAATTTTCTGAAGTTCAGCTTCCCATAAATCAACAGCTTTATTTTTTATTACATCAAAATTACTTGTTGTAGAAGTACTTAATTCTTGTAATGCCTTTTCAAAACTTACGGTACTCAATGCAACTTGGAATTCTAAAAAATTGCTTGTATTGAATTTTAAGGCTGCTTTAATTTTCCTTCCTATTGCTTGATTATTTTTCCAAATTGAATCATTGATGAAGAGTATTTTTTTAATTGGGGTATTAAATCTGGCTGCGAAATAGACTTTTTGCCCTTTTGCCCAGCCATTGCTGAATCTATAACCAATAATGGTATTTTTATCCACTTGTTGTTACATCCCTTCGGTTGTTTTATCCCAGTTAATTTGAAAACCCATATCAAATCTGAGCCACCCTTCATTTAAAGGAAAATGATATCTATGAAAGCCAGTTCTTTTTGTGGCTGTGAATTCGCATTTAATCTGATTGCTTAGTTCAACGGAATAGTAACCAGGTGAGGCCACTTCTTTGTTGTGTGAAAATGGAATTTTAATTTTTTCATTTCGAATGAAATTTGTGTCAGTTAAAGGCAATACTGAAATGTCGCACCAATCACCAATGCCAGTCCCACTTAAATGGGTATGACTAAATCCTGCAATTGTTTTGCTGCTATAATGATAGCCACTACTCCAGTCCCATCCTTCCTCTCCATTATCAGGACTCAATTGTACCATGCCGAAAGGAATAGTTGCTCCGGGGTAAACGTGCCCATGTCCCCCCGTACCTAAGAAGGGGTCAACAAAACTTGTTAGTTTTTGTGCTTGAATATTTAAGGAATAACTGCACATAAAAATGAGGCAAAAGGATAGCTTTTTAAATTTCATGTTATGCTATTTAATATATGGGTACATTCCCTGAAACCAGCTGCTTTTATCTTTTACTCCTTCATAAAAGAAAAATACTTCTCCTTTAAAACCATTGTTTCTGTTGCTTTGAATGAACTGCGACATTAAACCATCACTTTGAATCGTTGACCCCGATTTTACTAATACCCCTGGATAAAATGGCACATTACTATTTTTATAATAATATTTTTGTTGCGTTAGCACGTTGTCATAATCAGTAATGGTATAGCGGTAACACTGAGGCATTATTGCATCAACCCAACTACTATCTACCCATGTAGGCCAGTCTTGTAAATATTCATTAATGCTAAAAGGGTAAGGGCTTGGTGACATAGTAAATTGTATAGAAGGCTTTATTGCTTTTACTTCATTTCTTAATCTTTTTAGAAACGCATTTAATTTATTGGCCCTCCATTTTATCCATCCTGCATCTGTTGCAGATCCGGGAGGGCTAGCCCCAGCATTTTCGGCTTTATACAAATTAGTGGTATAAGTGTCATATCCTCCGGTGGAAGGCATGGCAGGCAATCGATCGTCGCCCTGAACTCCGTCAATAGCATAATTATTCACCACTTCTTTAAAAAGGTCAATCATAAATTGTTGCACTTCAGGATGGATGCCATTGAGCCAGTCGAATCCATTTTTTACTACCAATTGACCATTTAAATCTCTTGCAGCCCAATTTGGTTTGGCGGCAACTATAAGTCCTCCATTTGCTGAATAAGAAGAGGAAAAACCATATTCAAACCAAGCGTGTACTTTGATGCCAGCTAATTTGCCTTCATCAATACATTCCTGTAATGGATCTCTTCCTGCATATCTTTCTAATTGTTTAATTCCAATCAAACCCTGCATAACAGTACTTGGATAAATAGTTCTTCCATTATTATAGACAACTATAAAAATATTATTGATACCTGCTGTTTTACAAGTAGCTACCATTGTTTTAATATTATCCTTTGAATCTAATGCAGTACTTGCTGCTGTTGTAATCCAAGCGCCGCGCATAGCATTTGCATCCCAAGAAGGGGTGGGTGGTGTAATAGGAGGAGTCGGTGTTGTTCCCCCGGTAGAGCCCTTTGAACAGGCGGCTATAAATAGGTGCCCAACTAATAAAAGCAAAACAGTTAATTGCTTTAAATTGGTGTTGTAGTAAAACATATTTTGAAATTTAATGGAATTATTCAACTAACTTAATTAAAATTATTATAAATTCACGCTAAGTTATTAAAAATTATAATTAAACATTGTTTTCTCTAACTTTAAATCCATAAAACAACGATTTTGCTTACTTCATCCAAACTAAAAAAATCGCCCATATATTGGATTCCAAGTACTTGGTTTGCAATGGGTTTGCCTTTTGTTGCCTTAGCTACTGCTAGTTCAATCATGTACAAAAACATGGGAATATCAGACGCTCAAATTGCTTTTTGGACCTCCTTAATTATGTTGCCTTGGACAATTAAGCCATTATGGGGGCCATTTTTGGAAATGTACAAAACCAAGAAATTCTTTGTTTATACTACACAAATATTAACTGGGTGTCTATTTGGGCTAGTTGCACTAACCTTGCACGCCAACAATTTTTTCAGCATATCAATAGCTGTTTTTGCACTAATAGCTATCAGCGGTGCCACACACGATACTGCTGCAGATGGAGTTTATTTAAATGAATTAACGCCAAAACTGCAAGCACAATTCGTAGGATGGCAAGGAGCTTTTTACAATGTGGCTAAAGTTTTTTCTGGTGGCGCGTTGGTGTATTTGGCAGGGGAATTGGAGAAAAAGTATGGAATTGCAAATGCTTGGATGACTGTCATGTTTATCTATGGCTTAATGATGGTTGTGCTGGGACTTTATAATATGAAAATGCTTCCTACGGGTGGCAATGCTTCAGAAATACATAGTTTCAAAGAAGGATTCAATACTTTGCAGGACGTAATCATTACCTTTTTTCAAAAGAAAAATATTGTTTTCAGTCTTAGTTTTATTGTTTTATATCGTTTTGCAGAAGGGCAGGCTATTAAAATAACTCCGTTGTTTTTTAAAGCAGCAAGAGCGGATGGTGGATTAGGTTTAAGTACATCTCAGATTGGAATATTGTATGGTGTGTTTGGGGCTGTTTCATTTGTATTAGGATCTATTGGTGCTGGATATTTCGTATCTAACAAAGGACTCAATCGAAAAACATTGATGATGTTATGCGCGTTCTTTAATGTGCCTTTTTTGGCTTATGCTTTTTTGGCAATTGCTCAACCTGAAAATGTATACGTCATTGGCGGTGCAGTGGCATTTGAATATTTTGGCTATGGTTTTGGTTTTGTAGGATTGATTATATTTATCATGCAAAATATTGCGCCGGGGAAATACAAAATGGCACACTATGCATTTGGTAGTGGATTAATGAATTTGGGCTTTATGATTCCTTCTATGATCAGTGGATTTGTAAGTGATTATTTAGGATACAAAGAATTCTTTATTTGGGTATTGATATCAACTATTCCTGCATTTTTAATTACTTGGCTGGTTCCTCTTGAAAAAGTAGTAGATACTGATTTAGCAAACGATAGGCAAATAAATGACTCAATATGAGGTTTATGAAATATTATTTTATATTGTTTTTCCTGTACTTTAGTCTTTTAAATTCAAATGCTCAACAAAGCTTTG
>JANOYH010000212.1:0-2795 GCA_031428775.1 Bacteroidota bacterium | reverse complement strand
CAGATCAAAATATTTAGAAGCTGATTTCTTTAGCTGTTCGGTATTTAATGCCTCTAATCTTTTACCATAAGATAGTATTCTTTTGGGATCCGTATTATTGATTTCTGCACTCATGAAAATACTGTTCCAATAACTATTTGTTTTGATGTCTTCTTGGTATTTTTTCTTCCAAGTTTCTTTTACCTTAGCTAATTCCGCTTCGGTTGGTCCATTTGTTTTTAGGTCTTTGATTAATTCTATTGTTGCAGCCACAAGCTTATCTACATTTTCTGGACCACATGGAATGGTAATATTGATATTATATTTTCCATAAGGTATTTTCGAAATTCCTCCCCGTACCGATGCACCATAAACACCGCCCATTTCTTCTCTCAACTTTTCAATGACCCTAATTTGTAAAACTTCAATTACAGCTTGCAAATTTGTATTCTCGTCTGAATCAAAGGTTGTTTCAGCAGAAAAATTCAATACGGCTTGACTTTTCTTTTCTTTACCCTTCTTAAAGGTAAATTTCACCACTCCTTTGGGCGCTCTGATACCCAGATCTTTAAAGTTATGTTCCGCGGTTTTTGATGGAAGTGAACCCAGATACGCCACTATTAACGGCTTCATTTCTTTGATATCAATACTTCCAACTAAATAAAAATTCAGACCATCTGCATTGCCAAATCTTTCTTTGAAAATATCATAGGCCCTTTGCTCATTGATTTTATCAAATTCTTCTGGTCTCATTAATCCAATAGATCGTTCATTGTTTTGTGTTTGAACCTTATTCATGGTATCCATAAAAAGATAGTTCGGATTTTGAAAAACACCCGTCATCATCGTCTTTTGTTTGTTAATGGTCGACTTAAATAATTCATCATCCAATCTTGGCTGAGTAGCATATAGATAAATCAGTTGAAGCATTGTTTCAAAATCTTTTTTCGTACTCATGCCATTGTATCCTTCAGATGTTTCAGCTAAATAGGGAGAAACCCTGACTGTTTTTCCACTTAAAAATTTCTGCAAATCAGTAGGCGACAAATCTTTGATTCCCATTTCGGTGGTTGCAGACACTGAAAAGGCTGCATTATATTTGTCTTTGAGTTCATATAAGCTAGTGCCTCCTAACCTACCAGACGACAATTGAATCTCATCGTTTTTAAAATCCGTTGTTTTTATGGTAACTGAAACACCGTTATTCAGTTTCCACTTAACGATGCCTAAATCAACATCAGTTGTTTCAACTAAAATCTTACCACCAGATGGCGCTTTTTCCATTAAAGAACTAGCAATCATTTTTTCTTCATATGGTTTGATTTCATTTTTAATGGATTGATCCACCAAGGCCAATAAGGTTGTATTTGAAGGAATGGGGACATCTCTTTTTTCAGGCCCCATGACCAATACGAATTTCTTTTGTTTCCCTTCTATATCTTTAACCAAACCATTTACGTCAGCAATGCTAATTCCAGGAAGTATTTGTTTTACAAATGTGTATTCAAGTGCTATCCCAGGTATAGGTTCTTTGCTTAGAAAATTTCTGATAAACTCGCCCAATACCGCATTAGAATTAGTTTTTCCTTTTTCATTGTATTGATTCTCATAATTAGTTAAGATGGATTTTTTTGCCCTCTCTAGTTCAGCAGCAGTAAAGCCAAATTTTTTAATCCTTTCTGTCTCGGTAACTAATGCATTAATGGATTGTGTGATATCACCTTTACCTAAAACAGCAGCAGAAGTAAATGCCTCATAGCCACGCACAAATCCCCCAAATCCAGAGAAAGCGTATAGGTAGGGCGGATTTGCTTTTTGGGTTAATTCATCTAGTCGGTCATTAAACATGGAACCAAATAATTCTTTAACTAGATTTGCTTTATAGTCGCCCCAAACTAGTTGATTTTTTACTGGTTTAATATAGTTGATAATTTGAAGTTGTGTTTGTTCGCCTTCCTTATCACTAACAGAAAATGCATCTTCTTTTTGACGAGCCAAAATTGGTATGATAGCTGGACGTGTTCTTTCATTTTTAGGGTTTGTCAAACTGCCAAAATGAGCCTTAATTTTTGATTCTGCTTCTGCAGGATCAATATCACCTACCACAATTACAGCCATTAAATCTGGGCGATACCAATCTTTATAAAATTTTCTTAATACATCCGGTTTGAAATTCTTTAATAAATTTTCTGTACCAATAGGTATTCTTTGCGCATATTTTGAACCATTGAGTAGTTTAGGGAAATACTGGTTGCGCATTCTCTCTTGAGAACCTTTGCCACTCCGCAATTCTTCTAATACTACGCCCCTTTCTTTTTCAATCTCATCATCGGTAAGTAAAGCACCGCCAGCCCAGTCTTCTAAAACGGTAAATCCTTTCTCTACTATTTCCGGTTTTTCTGATGGGATAGGCAAAATATAAACAGTTTCATCAAAACTAGTATAGGCGTTTAAATCGGCACCGAATTTTACACCGATTGTCTGCAAATAGTTTACTAATTCGTTTTTGGGAAAGTGTTTAGAACCGTTGAAGTTCATATGTTCCATGAAGTGAGCAAGCCCCAATTGGTTCTCGTCTTCGAGAATGGAACCAGCATTCAATACCAAACGCAATTCAATTTTCTTTTCAGGTTTGGAATTCTTTTTAATATAGTAAGTAAGACCATTACTCAATTTTCCCATTTTCACATCTGTAGCAATAGGAATTTTATCTTCCAGTTTAATCTGAGTGAATCCATACTCACCCAATAAAATGGAAACAACTAAAATGACTACTCTAAAAACCATGAATGCTTGTTTCATAAAATCAGTTTAAT
>JANOYH010000211.1:0-2705 GCA_031428775.1 Bacteroidota bacterium | reverse complement strand
CATGAATATTTCCTTTTGAAGCCCAAGTGTTATTACCTGGTAGACGAATAATTTTAACAGGAATTTTTAAATCTTTTTCATTTTTAAGAAAGTCGTGCAGGGCACTATCGGTCATTGCAGGCGAATAAAACTTACTGTATTGGTCCCTGAAACCATGACTAAAACTGTGGTTAGCTAGTAAAAACTGGGGATATTCGTTTCTAATACTATCAATCATCCTTTTTTTCCAAGGTCCAATTAGATTAAAGCCAACTGCGAAGAAAGTGGCTTTAATTCCTTGATCACGAAATACAGCTTTACTTTTTACTGTTCCGGGAGGCTGTGGTGAATCGTCCCATGTTAAGTAGATATAACGTTTAGAACTATCGTATTTAATAGCCGATCCTGGTAGTAGCTTAGTTTCTGCTGATTTGCTAGAATCTGTATTTTCAGTTTTGTCGTTGCTACCGTTTTTACAGCCAACCAATAAAGTTAGCAGGGCAATACTGCCTGCGAAAATGCTTTTTTTCATTCCTTCTTATTTGTTCAAAAATAAACGCATCTGGCTTTAATGCGTTAGCTTAGTTATGCATAGGTGTTAATAAGATGGGGTTTGTAAATTCAAAAGTCGAAATTCAAAAGTCAAAAATCATGATTGTGTTTAAGGCATAAAAAAGAGAGGCGCTTGGTAGCGGCCTCTCTTTTGTGATTAAGCGTTAAGTGAAATACTTAACTTATTAAGTATTAATATCTGTACAAATCAGATTTGAAAGGACCTGATTTTGCAATACCTAGGTATTCAGCTTGAGCGTCTGATAATTCGTCTAAGACAGCTCCAACTTTGGCAAGGTGTAAACGCGCAACTTTCTCATCAAGGTGTTTTGGAAGTACATACACTTTGTTTTCGTAGTTGCTATAGTTAGTCCACAATTCAATCTGAGCAAGTGTTTGATTTGAGAAAGAGTTACTCATTACAAAAGAAGGGTGACCCGTTGCACAACCTAAATTAACTAAGCGGCCTTCTGCTAATAAGATTACGTCTTTTCCATCAATATTGTACAAATCAACTTGAGGTTTGATGGTATCTTTTGTATTTCCGTAGTTGTTATTTAACCAGGCAACGTCTATTTCAATATCAAAGTGACCGATATTACAAACGATTGCTTTGTCTTTCATTGAACGGAAATGTTTTTCTGTGATCAAGTCGCGGCAACCTGATGCCGTAACTATGATATCAGCTTCTTTAACAGCTTCTGCCATTGGCTTCACTTCAAATCCTTCCATTGCAGCTTGTAAAGCACAAATTGGATCAATTTCAGTTACAATAACTCTACAACCAGCTCCTTT
Source organism: Bacteroidota bacterium (assembly GCA_031428775.1). Taxonomy (GTDB): domain Bacteria; phylum Bacteroidota; class Bacteroidia; order Chitinophagales; family Chitinophagaceae; genus Sediminibacterium. The sequence continues at coordinate 1,379 of JANOYH010000211.1, read as the reverse complement.
CAAAGAGAGGGCAGAACCTTTACCTACGTCACCATATCCACCAACAACAGCAATCTTACCTGCCATCATTACATCAGTAGCCCTACGAATAGCATCTACCAATGATTCCTGACAACCGTATTTGTTATCAAACTTAGATTTGGTTACAGAATCGTTTACATTGATTGCAGGAATTGGCAAAGTACCTTTAGCCATGCGCTCGTATAAACGGTGTACACCTGTAGTAGTTTCTTCAGACAAACCCTTAATATGGTTAACAAATTCTGGGTATTTGTCAAATACCATATTGGTAAGGTCGCCACCATCATCCAAAATCATATTCAAAGGACGGTCTTCGCCACCAAAGAATAAGGTTTGTTCAATACACCAATCAGCTTCTTCTTGTGATTGACCCTTCCATGCAAATACACCAATTCCTGCTTCAGCAATAGCGGCTGCAGCTTGATCTTGCGTAGAAAATATATTACATGAGCTCCATTTTACTTCAGCACCTAATGCAGTCAAGGTTTCAATTAAAACAGCTGTTTGAATGGTCATGTGTAAACAACCAGCAATGCGAGCACCTTTCAAAGGCTGACTAGCTCCGTATTCTGCACGTAACGCCATTAAACCGGGCATTTCTGCTTCGGCTAAACGAATTTCTTTGCGACCCCAGTTGGCAAGACTAATGTCGGCCACTTTGTAAGGCAGACTAAAGTCGATAGATGAAGTAAGATTAGACATATTTTATATTTTTTGTAGTGCAAATCTAGTTTAATAGAATAAAACAATAGTTGTGATCTATTATTTTAGTGTTTTATTAGGTAATTATCGATAATTTTAGAATAAGTAATCATTTTTATATGCCCAAAGCCTCAAAAATAGCTGAATCCACTTCTACCTTACTTGAATTGGATACAAAAGACCTTTCTATCCTCCGTTTATTACAATTAAATGCCAGAATCACGGTCAAAGAGATATCAGAAAAAGTACATCTTAGCACTACACCGGTTCATGAAAGAATAAAACGAATGGAGGAGTCGGGTGTAATTAAGCAATACGCCACACTTGTAGATCATACTAAAATAAGAAAGGGGTTAATGGTTATTTGTTATGTTTCTTTAAAACAGCACAACAAAAGTGCAGGAGCAAAATTCATTAAAAGCATTCACGAGCTCAACGAGGTAATTGAGTGTTACAACATTTCTGGTGAGTTTGATTTTATGTTAAAAGTGGTGGCTGAAAGTATGGATGCTTATTATGATTTTCATGTTAACAAGCTAAGTCAGGCTGAAAATATAGGACACGTACAAAGTGTATTTGTAATGGGTATCATTAAACAGACCCATGTTTTGGTTCACTAAAAGTTCCATATTTGTAATTCAAGTTAAAAAAACTTA
>JANOYH010000210.1:0-5463 GCA_031428775.1 Bacteroidota bacterium | reverse complement strand
GATACTGATTTAATTATTTTTATATGAATAAGTAATAACATGGTCTACTAATGCCACATACACTAATTAATTCTCCCATCAATCAAAGGCCATTGGTCATAATCCCTATTCATTACGCTATCATTAACCGATTTGATTACCCAAGTATTTTTCTTTGCATTCACATCATAGTGAATCTTTAATCCATTTTGGAATTGAAATAATTCCTGAAGCTTTCCAGTATCAGAATTCTGTTTTACAATTTCATCCAACAGTCCTTGTGATGGTTTCCCTACAATCACTGCAATTAATCCAAATGTATCTGTTGTATACACAACCACATTAATACTATCTTTCAATGAATAGCTTGACCAATTACCATTTGTTTGAACCGGCTTAAAATTGGAAGGAATATAAACAGGACCAGCAGCACAAGCAAAGTTTTCATACACTCCTGTATTATTCCATTTTTTAAAGTCTTTACCTGGACCACCAACATGAAACACTTTTTCAAGTTCTTGCGCATCATCATTTAAAAAAAGGCAGATTGGTCTTGCTACTATAATTGAATTTTCACCGCGATTAGCTCCTCCTGCAGAAAGTAGATAGTGTTGGCCAGCTGTATAGATTTCAGGGCAGGCATCAATACCATGTCCAAGTTTTACAAAATATCCATTTCCTTTATCAAATAACAATTTCATTATTTCATCAGCTGGCCTATAGGGCATACAAGCACCCATAAATGCATGTGGAAGTGCACCAGAAATATTCCTATTAAACTCAGTCCTATTACTAAAGCTGATCCATGTTTTCATGAACACCGACTGATAATCGGTTGTTAAACTTGTAAAACCAGCTTTCTCATATCTTCTCCGCATTGGAGCAAAGTGTTTTAATTGATACGATCCCAACGCATAAGTCCAGTTCATAAAATCCAATAAATCGCGAGACGCATTGCGTAATTTTTCAGAACTATATGCTTCTAAATTCAACAATGCAGTGATGGTATAGCCGATATAAGGCAAAGAATTGAATTCATAGAGTCCACTATTTCGCAAAGTAGCTATTACAGCTAATAGTTTTTGCTCCATCCCATTTCCAATATTATCATATTTTTTATCTTGATCCCCATGCATTTGAAGCCACCTGTTTTTAAGATATCGTGATCCTTCAGTCATGAGTACATGGTTTTCTGTTTCAGGTGCAAGTCCAAGTGTTCTAGGTGCCGAATAACTAAACTTATTCCCTTCCTCTGTTAATAACACTTTTAACAAGTGTTCTTTAGTTTCAGGATAGATTTTAGAAAGGCTATCTCCATACTTAAATAAAATTGTAGTAAGTATTGTGAGTGAGAAATCATAATCTCCATGTTTGTTCAAAGCCCATGAAGAACCAACTATTCCTTTTGGTATTGCGTGTTGCAAGTATTCATTTACCTCTTTTATATCCTCGTTTAGAATCAGTTTTGCAAGATAAATTCTAGGCGCGTCTACTTTAGCAGATTTATTCCAATCAGGAATGGGATTACTAGCCCAATTTTCAATAATACTATCAGCGAAGCCAGACTTGTTATTCCAAGAAATTGATCTTTGGGTAGGCACTTGAATATTGCCTGCTGCAATTTTAGATGGATACTTATTACATCCATATAAAACTACAATCAAACAAACTAAGCCTGATAGTTGAGCATTACTCCATATCTGAAACAAATATTTATTCATGATGAATCAACATTATCTGTTTAGAAGGATCGGCGATGGTAGTATTCCAAATAGCATTTTGTACTGAGATAAATGTATCAGCCTCTGAACTGAGCTCCACAATCGGCTGACCATTCTTGTACATTGTTTTAAAAGCAGTGGCAGCCAGTTTTTCTAATTTGCCATTCTTGTCCATTTTAATTGCTGCCAATCCTTTATAGCTACCAGTATATGTTGCTCCTTGAAAATTAAAGGAGAATATGGCTGGAATATTCGATTCAAGTGATGCTGCATTTGTAAATGTAAATGAACCAGGCTCATTGGATACTCCATCTATTAATAGATTTTTAGGAATGCCCAATTTCTCCACATTAGCTAAAGAATAACTTTGAGCTACAGCTTTTTCAGCAATTGCTTTCCATACTGAAGCAATTTCATTCCCAGAAAAATCGTGGGTTGCTGTTCCTTCTAATAATAGTTTTCCTCCTTTATTTGTGTATTGCCGAAAGAACTTCATAGTGCTTGCTCTAGCATATTCAGGATTCAAAAATATAATGGCATCAAATATATAGCCATTAAGCGTTGGCTTTCCTGCGGCATTCAATTGTAGTCTTCCATCCTCAATTAAATCAGTTGGAACAGCTGTGCAGAGATAACCGTTACTCCATAACTCCATTGATTTTTTTTCCATTTCCAGCTTATCATTGATATCATAAGTTCCGCGCTGAGATTCGTTAGGATACCAATTATACATGGCTTCCATTCCATATACTACCAAAAGATTGATTCGCGGAAAACTTGGATTGAAACGATTGAGTAAGCGCGCGGCATTTTCTACTTTATTTATTTTCAATAATGCAAGTGGTTCATCTATAGAAACGCCCCAACCCTGTACATCATTTGCAGCATGATAATGGGTACGAATACCATAACGCAAGTCGTACAAAGCTTTGGTCCAAATACGTTTAAGATCTTTATGATAATACATATTGTACATGGCATTCTTTTTATAGCTCATGCCAATTCCTACTTGTATAGCTGTGGAAATTTCTTCATCCGAATGTCCATAATCGCGTTTAATATTCCACCAACTAACACCAGTTTGCCATACTTCATCTTTATCCAGTTTATTGTGAAAAGTACTGTGCAAACCGATAAAAGCATCCTTCCCATATAATTTTTTTCCTAGATCATACATCGCTGTCTCTACTCCCAAAGTAGCTTTACGCATGTTACTCATATATTCATTTATGGCTTTTATTCTCACAGAAGGTTTACCAGTGGGTGCATAACGCATATCCAACAGTACTTGATCCATTTCCATTCCTGTAGCAGTTTTCATTGCTTTTGCCATTCCCAAAGAATATAGTCTTGATCTAAATACATCATGTGCCATTTCTAGTATAGGCTGCCTAGAGATCAGCATATTTTTGTACTCATCCAATCCAATGCCGTCAAAAGGAATATCCCCATAAGCTTTAAAATCGTTCAGTGTTAATTGAAATGCTTGATTTGAGTAGTTGCTGCATGAGTTATAAAAGTGTTGCGTCATGATGAAAGCTGTGTACCCTTTGAGGGCTGCTGTTGCATTGATTTCCACTGATACCTGATGAACATTTGAGACAGAAACTGCATTTTTGGTAATGTCTTTTAAAGTTGACTGCTTATAAAAGCCCTCCTCTGTTTTTTTGAACGCATATATTTTGAATAATTCACTTTTAATAATGGAATTGGTATCTCGTGCCCCTTTGGCATTTACCCAGTAGCTTGCTTTGCCTTTTTCATCAAGAACCACTTCGCCATCTTGAATCTGTCGGTCTGTATTCTCAATAAGTGTACCCTTACTGTCTTTCCAAATTTGCAAACCAATCTTAAGGCCTTTTGAATGCGCATAAGCTACCACTTTTTCAAAAATCGGATGCATGGTTTTGGTGTCATGAAAATCACATCCATCTCTTTCAGTTAGAAATATGAAAGTGTATTTACTGAATTTTGCAAAAGAATCAATTTTGGCTTTGTATCTATCTTCGGGAACCATATTGGCAGCAAAGAACCAATAGGCAACTTGTGGGTGATTCACATTTTCAAAACCGTCTACATAATTTACTTTGACTGCTTGAGCATGCAAAGCAAAAAAGAAACCATAGACTATCAAAAACAGTAATAATTTTTTCATCTTATATTTTATTTCTTTTTGATATCGCCATTGATCATTTCACTAGGTGAAGATTTATACACTGCAAATGAAGAAATGGCTGGTGTATTATTAAATTCGCTGATCTGCACCCTGATCTTATTACTTTTAACTGGATCAAAACGTAGTAAGCGTTTAAACCCAATGGTGGTACCAGCAGTAATTGTCTTCCATTGTTGATTTACCCATGCTTGTACTTCAAATTTTGAAATGCGCTGTCCATATGCAATAGGCTCTTGCAATAGTATCCTATCAAATAAACGTTCGCCAGTTAAATCCACTTCAAAGGATGAAGCAGTTTCATCATCATCAACTGCCCAAAAAGTCTGATTATTGTTGTCAGTAATATTCTTTGCAACGAAAGATTTTTCCTTACCTCTAACATTAGATACTTTAACGTTTGCATTTGCTGCTAGATTAACTGCAAAGGTTTCATCAAGAATCGTTTTGAATCCTTTTAATGCTGCAATATCATTTGACTCAAACAATCCCTCTCTATTTGGAGGAATATTTAAAAGAAATACCGCATTTCTTCCTACAGATTTATAGTATAAGTCAACCAATTGAGCTGGCGTTTTCACTGCCTCATTTTCTTTAGCATGAAAGAACCATCCTGGCCTGATAGAAACATCACACTGTCCAATTACCCAGCTAGTTCCATCCGGATCACCACTATTGAGATAAGGCTCTTTGCCGCTTTGCCCGATAATCACTTGTGATGTAGTGAAAGTACTCCAGAAAGTTTCTCCAGCTATTCCTTTCTCATTGCCAATCCAATGTAAGTCAGGGCCTGCATCAGAAAAAATTTTTGCATTGGGTTGCAATTTTCTTACGATAGCACGAATCTCCTCCCATGGGTAATATGATTTACTATCAATAGTACGCTTCTCTTTTGCTCCTCCATAATACCCATCACCCCCATTTGCACCATCAAACCATACTTCGGTAATTTCTCCGTATTGTGTGAGTAGCTCATTCAACTGGTTCTTATAGTAAGTAATGTATTCTGGGAATGCATAACGTGCATGGTTTCTGTCCCACGGCGAAAGATACAATCCAGCTTTGAGTCCATATTTTCTACAAGCATCCGTAAATTCTTTTACAATATCGCCCTTACCATTTTTATAGGGACTATTCTTGATGGAATGTTCTCCAAATTTAGATGGCCACAAACAAAAGCCATCGTGGTGTTTGGCTGTTAATATCAATTCTTTTAACCCTCCAGCTTTGGCTGCTTTCACCCATTGCTCTACATTTAATTTTGTTGGATTAAAAGTCTGTTCTGATTCATCACCATAGCCCCATTCTTTATCAGTGAATGTGTTCATATTAAAATGCACAAACCCTACCAGTTCCATGGCTTGATAATCAACCATGCTAGGGGAAGGCGAAACAGTGTTTGGCTTGAAGTAGTTTTTTTGTGCATTTCCAGTCAATAAAATGAAAACTGTTAGAAAAGAAATAATTTGCTTTTTCATATTAAATATATTTTGAAATACCTGTTTTAAAGTCCCTATTTTTAAATTTATTTTTATTAAAAAAAGCTTCCTAGTGATTACCTGGATTCATTGTTTAATTGTTTTTTTGGCG
>JANOYH010000209.1:0-4720 GCA_031428775.1 Bacteroidota bacterium | reverse complement strand
TTATTATTCAAACTATTCAGAAATAAGTACCGCGATAACGGGTTGTTATAATGGCATGCGTACTCCATTAAATGAAGAATGGACATTAACTGAACTGCGTAGTGATAATACTATCCAAGGTGTTGCTGGTAGTACCTCATCGCCAAATAGAGATTTGAGTGATCTGGATATGTTTTTTCCAAGTGTTTCACATCAGGGCAATTACAATTATTGGCTGAGTACTTACTATAATATTCGGAATGTAAACTTTGTATTGAACAGTTTAAATGTTAACTATACTTCAACTTCAAGTGCATTAGACTTTGGAGCTATCAGCATTCCAATAAATAGTGCAGATGTAAAGAAATTATCTGCGGAAGCAACGTTTATTCGAGCACACCATTATTTTAATTTAGTCCGCTTATATGGGGAAGTATTTTTGGTACATGAGCCTATTAGTCCGGAAGAAGCAAAACTGGTAAATCGTTCACCTATTGCTGATATGTATAAATTAATTATTGCCGATTTATTGAATACAATCAATAATGGGAATACCGCCAAATATGCTTCTATTGCAGCAGTGGATCGCGGGCGGGCGAATAGTTGGAGTGCGAAAGCTTTGTTGGCTAAAGTTTATTTAACCTTAAACCGTAAATCAGAAGCTGCTACTTTATTGCAAGATATTATCGCCAATAGTGGTTTTGCTTTACAAGCATCGTATGCTAATGCTTTCAATATTAGTAATGAAATGAATTCCGAGATTTTATTTGCCATTAGAAATAAAGCTGGCGGAATAGGGTTAGGTTCTTCTTTGCCAAATGCATTTGCACCATTAAATAGTGGATCTGCCGTGATTAATGGAGATGGAAGGGGATTGAATTTTCCCGCACATGAATTGTATAATTCCTATAACTCAATTGCAGCTGTTGGAAATGTAAGATCAGCAAACACCTCTGTAACACTTACTGTTGCAAATCCAAGTATCATTGTGGGAATGCCTGTTACAGGCTTCCAGATTGCTCAGGGTACAACAGTTGCTGCTATAACTGGAACAACGCTTACTTTGTCATTACCTGCTATAGCCACTTTGGCAACTGCCGCACTGAATATTGGGGGCGATCAAAGAAGAATAGCAAATATTGGCATCTACACTGGGTCTAAAATGTATCTACAAAAATACATTTCAACTGTGGCCGTTGCCAATGACGCAGAAAACGATTGGCCGGTGATTCGTTTTTCTGATGTTTTATTAATGATGGCAGAAGCTGAAGGAAATACTGCAACAAGTATTGGTTTTATTAATCAAGTAAGAACTAGGGCTGGGTTGCCATTGTTGACAACTACTGCCATTAATACTACTGCTTTATTTGAATCTGCTTTGTCAAATGAAAGAAGGTTTGAGTTTGCTTTTGAAAATCAACGCTGGTTTGATTTATTAAGATTCAACACTACTTTTACTACAATATCTGCAACACAAACCATTAAAGATCATTTTACGCTAATGTATCCTTTGCATTATGTGTTTTATCCAGCGCCAAGGTTAACACTTGCTGAAATGCAAGTATTTGTTACGAATGACCGTTTATTATTGCCCATTCCACAGCGTGAAATTGACAACAATACTACCATTGTGATTAAACAGAACCCTGGATATTAACGTTTGAAATGGGAAATATGAAATACTTTTTGATGCTATCATTTATCGCTTGCTCCCTGATCGTATTTGGTCAGCCGGCAAGTGATACCGTTTATAAACCAGTAGTTTATCCTGCTGGTTATTCTGCTCAGTTGAATGCTGTATATGCAACTATAAAAGAATGGGATGGGAAGATGGATATTTATTATTCTTCAGCTAGCAATAAAGCAACTCCTGTTATTATTAATATTCATGGAGGTGGATGGAATCATGGAGTCAAAGAATCACAAAGCGGGTTTAATACTTTTTTTAAAGTAGGATTTGCCGTTGCAAATATTGAATATCGACTAACAGGTCAGGCTACTGCACCAGCTGCCATTGAAGACACTAGATGTGCCTTAATCTATCTCATTAAAAATGCCAAGTCTTTAAATATTGATATTAATAAAATCTATATCATGGGTGGAAGTTCTGGTGGGCATTTGGCGCTAATGGGTGGATTGTTAGCCAATAACCATTTGTTTGATACCAATTGTAAAGGGGTAGAATATATTAAGGTGGCTGCAATTATTGACAAGTACGGAATTGCTGATGTAAGAGATTGGGCTTATGGTCCAAATATCACTTCAAAGTCTGCCATTAATTGGTTAGGAGATAAAGCAAAAGATGAAAAATTCATAAGTTCAGTTTCGCCTATCACTTGGGTAAACAAAGATAGCCCACCCATTTTTATTGTTCACGGAAATGCTGACCCTACTGTGCCATACCAGCAATCGGTTGAATTGCATAAAAAATTAGTTTCGGTAGGTGTGAAAACTGAATTTATGACAGTGGAAGGTGGCGTTCATGGAAAATTCACCAAGGAAAAAAATGCTGAAATTAATGAAGCAATTATAAAGTTTATTGCAGAAATCAAGTAGGATAACTTTAAATAATAAGAACCGTTTATAGTAGGATTAATTAATAATAGTTATTTATGAGCAAGTTGACTGTGTTGTTTATTGTTATGATTATGTTGAATAGTGATGTTTTCGGACAATTGAAACTATCTCGTTCTGATATGTTTATTTTGGATTTCAAATCCTTGGCTGAAAAAAAACAAAAAGTATTAGCAAAAGAATCAGCTTACTTGCCTGCTTATAACAACTTGATCAATACTGCTAATGCATTGCTGCAATATCAACCCATTAGTGTCATGCAAAAAAAGGATCTACCACCAAGTGGAGATAAACACGACTATATGAGTCTTGCTCCTTATTGGTGGCCTAATCCTGCAACGAAAGACGGGCTGCCTTATATTAGAAAGGATGGAGAGGTTAATCCGGAAGTAAAGAATTATCCAGATAAAGAACATATGCCTGTTTTATGTGAAAACATTAATACACTGGCCTTAGCTTATTATTTTTCTAATGAAGAAAAATTTGCTAATCATGCTAGTAAATTATTGCGTGTATGGTTTCTTGATTCCGCAACAAAGATGAATCCAAACTTAAACTTTGGGCAAGCAGTTAAAGGAATAACTTCCGGAAGGGCAGAAGGCTTAATTGACACAAGGCAGTTTATTTATGCATTAGATGCTGTAGCGCTTATTAAAACTTCAAAAAATTGGACTAAAAATGATCAAGCATTATTACAACAATGGATGTTGGAATTTTTGAACTGGATTAATTCCAGTAAGATTGGCATTAACGAATTAAATACTTTGAATAATCATGGTGTTTGGTTAGACGCACAAGTATTGTCCATGGCTATTTATATAGATAGTACTGAAATGGCAAGAAAAATTGTACAAAGGTCATTGGATAGGCTTGATAAACAAATGAATAATGAAGGATTATTTCCGCTTGAATTGGCACGAACTACTTCTTTGCATTATTCCGTTTTCATATTAAATGCATTTAATGTAATTGCTCAATTGTCGGAAAGAATTGGGATGGATTATTGGAATAAAAAAACCAATTCTGGCAAAACATTACGGCTTGCTTATGATGGAATTATCCCTTATGTTAGCGGAAAGAAGCCATGGGCCTATCAAGAAATTAAGCCCTTTACAATGAAAGATTCCTATCCCATATTAATTAGCGCATTTTCAAAATATGGTTGTAAAGATTGCAAAAACATCATACAACAACAACAATCAAATCAAACGTACGAAACGCTTTTATTAAACCTATTCTAAGTAGGTAGTCGCGATATTTTGTTACATAATTTTTGGTTAATATACTTTAGCTATATATTATAGTATCTTCATGTGAACTAGAAATGGGCAGATTATGCCAATATTTGTTTCAAAATTTACATGCAAAAGACTTCGTATTCTACGTTTATTCGAATTCTAGCTAAATCCTTGGCTTGGATACTTGGTAGTATTATTGCCCTTTTGTTACTATTAGCGATATTGATACAAATTCCTTCCTTTCAAAATTATGCAAAAGTAAAAGCACTGATTTACCTTGAAGGGAAGTTGAAAACAAAAGTCACCGTAGGTAATTTAAATATCCGTTTTCCCAATCATATTTTATTAGAACATGTTTATTTTGAAGACCAACATAAGGATACCCTTTTGTATGGAGCAAGAATAAGTGTTGACATTGCCCTTTTTAAACTCTTAAAAGATACTGTTGCGGTAAAAGCTGTTGAGTTAGAAAACATACAGATAAATATTCATAGGAATTTACCGGATACAGTTTTTAATTTTGATTATATCGTTAAGGCATTTAGTAGTGATACGTCAAAAGAAACCATGCCAAAGGATAGTATTAGTCCATTACAATTTAAGCTTGGAAAGATTTTATTGAAAAACATTCATTTCCGCTACAAAGACGATTTATCTGGTATAGATAGCCGTTTTATTATTGGAAACCTTCAAACAAAAATTAGCCATTTCAATCCAAATTTTGGGTCTTATGAATTGTCTAGTATAGAAATCACTGGCTTAATTGCGCGGATGAAAATGTATCAAGCGGCACAACAAGAAAATACCCAATCAACTGAATCAACCAGATTAGAAGACAGTGTTTCAAAGTTTCCTAGTTTTTCAATGGGCACATTATCTCTTCAACAGGCAGACATCATGTATGATGATGAGGTTGGCAAAATGGGCGT
>JANOYH010000208.1:0-11636 GCA_031428775.1 Bacteroidota bacterium | reverse complement strand
CCTGAATGTGCGCTATCCATTACGTGCAAGTTTCCATCAACTACTTCCCAACCTTTTTCAGGAGCAGCTCCATTTCCAGCCGACCTCCAACCTGTTAGGTCTTTGCCATTGAATATGAAGCTGAATCCTTGTGCTTGTTCTTGGGGCGATAATGTTTGAATGGTATAGTTCGCTACAGGTGTTATATTATCCAATGGACGAGGTTTCATAGCAGCACCCGTTTGGATTCTGATATTTTTCCATTGAATTTGTTGTCCGGGTTCACTATCCTTGATAGAATGTACTTGCAAAGCAATAAAACCTTTAAGTGTCATATCGTCTACCACATAGGAAACAGGGATATCATTTACCCAAGTTCTAATAACGGGCCCGATAGCTTCAATACGATATTTGTTCCAACCTGTTCTATTAAAAGCTTTTTTTGAAGCGGGATTCATCTCTGTTTGATACATCCATCCTCTGCGTGCTTCGTCATAAATACCACCAGACCATGCACGGTCTGCTGGATCAATTTCTACTTGATAGCCATGAACCCTACCTTTATTGTACTCCGGCAGTGAAAGGCTTCTGATTTGAATGCCTGAATTCATTGAACCGACCTTCAAGTCTAGTTCTAAAATAAAATCTCCGTAGGTTTCATCTGTGGCTAAAAATGAATTGGGTTCTTTAGGAACCGTTGTGCCAACAATGCTCCCGTCTTTGATTTCGTACTTGGCCTTACCATTTAGTTGGTGCCACCCTTTTAATGTTTTGCCATCAAAGAGATTTTTCCATCCACTTGATTGTGCCATCAAGGTGTTACAGACAAAAATTGTCAAGTAGAGTAAATGTTGCTTTTTCATGTGTCGCTTTAATCGTTATATAGAAAAGAAGGTTCAAGGTAAACCGATTTTGAAGCATTCCTTCTAAAGGGACGAAAACTATTATCGAAAACGTTTTCGATAAGGTTTCAGTAACTAGTCAATCATAGATTAGTTAACTATTTGCTTTTTAGCGATGGCAATTTTATCTCTCAGTTTGTTAATAGGTTCAATTTATTTCATGCTATCAATCCATTCCTTGATTAAAGCTACGCCTTCCTTATGTTCCAAATTCCTTCCTAATTCTGGCATTCTTTCACCTGGGTCTTGTATATGCATTCGGTACCAAAGAATGGAAGCATTGGCATCACCGGGTTTGATGTCCACCATTCTACCACCAGAGCCTTTGCCGGCAGCAACAGGGGGTTTATTGATGCCATATGCGGTGGCATCTTTTTCGTCTTCTGTTAAAAACAATCCAGATGTTTGTGCAGGTCCTTCCTTTTTATGGCAATGTGCACAATTGCTAGCCAAATAGGCTCTGGCTCTAACATTCAGGCTTCCTGTTGAAGGATCATTCCAAACTGCAGTACGGGGAATATTTGATAAAGCTGGCATAGCTTTAATCATTTGATGTGATTTCCAAAATGAGAGCTGGTTTTCTATTCCTGTTTCATAAGAATAATTTCCATTCAATTGCCCAGCTGAAGGTCCAATTGGCATTAATTGATCATTTCTATTATGACATCCTTTGCACTGATTCTGGTTAGGAATCACATAACGTACTTGCTGTTTTACTCCTTGCTGATCAATAAAAGAAACCTGCTTATCATCACCAGCAATTTCTAACACAGCATCTGTTTGATCTTGATTCCAAACATAGGTAATGGCCTTCCATCCTTCTGGTTCATTGATTAATAGTCTTGTTTCAACTATGTCTTTATCAATTCTGGGTTTACGAAAATCTGCAGAATAATAAAAAGTCTTTACCAATAGTGTTCCCGCTGGAAAATCCAACACGGTATTCGCATTATAATTAACAGAAGCCCCTTTGGGTAAACGAATAAATCGAAGTTTTTCTGCATAGTCGGTGTACAATGGGGTATTTAAGGCATAGGGTACTACCCCCATAGTAGGTTTTAATGCAGACATTTTCCCTTCAAAAATGCCCCATGCCGATAATTTTTCAGGATACGTTTTTACAGGTATTTTGATAAATGCGCCTGCAATTAATAAACAAACGATTCCTATAACGACTATTCTTAACATTCCACTTATTTATTGCATTTGAATAAATCATCTGCCCTTGCCATGTCTTTAAACATATGCTCTACATCCATATTGACTATCGACTGATTCTTATTATTAATGATACTGATACAATGACCTGGCAACCAGTTTCCAGTTGAATCTAATAGTTTTGAATTCTTGATTCCATCAAATAAAATATGCGGCATATCGGCTCCATATTTTTTTCCTACTATCATGCCTATTGGATCATTACTGATAGATGGAGTTGCTGTTCGTTCATATAAATTATCGTGAATAGAAATAGCTGATGGAATGGGATCGTACAATTTATCTTTAATGGGTTTCTGCATAGTATAATAACTAATAATTCCAGTACCCAGTGTTTGATTGTTTAATATCTTGTTATTATACACTTCTACCCCTTTAGTTGCAAGAATCAGTATGCCTGTACCTGTTGGAACTTTAGCTACAATATTTCCTTTAGGGGCAAAGTTTTCAAAATTATTATCGTGAATATGGTTGTTATATACTTTTACGTCGCCTCCTTTTTTTTGAATTAAGTCGGGCAAGTCAAAAACAAGCACTCCACCAGTGTTTTCGTATGCTTCATTGTCATAGACTTTTGCACGCAATGAATTTTCAATTTCAATACCTGCCACATTGTGATATGCTTTGGAATTTTTCACTACAATATCTTGCGACTGACCCACATAAATTCCTGCATCGGAAGCGCCAATTGCCACACAGTGATCAATGGTTACTCCTATGCACTGCACAGGATATAAACCATATCCTCCATTTTGCGGACCGGGTACACCTGTCCATTCAGTTTTTACATTTTTAAATGTGATACCAGTAACATGCATGGTTTTGATGGCATCCCCTTTGGCATCTTGTACTGTGAAACCTTCTAATAGAATATCTGTACCATCACTTACCCTAATGCCTTCAGCTCCATCAGTCTGACCTTTAAAGCTCAAAATAGTTTTATCCATTCCTTTACCACGAATGGTGATTTTTTTCTTTCCTTCTAGTGAAAGTGTATTGGTAAGGGTGAAAGTTCCTTCAGGTAATTCAATCACAGATCCGTCTTCCGCAAGGATCATTTGTGATTGGTATTTTTTTTGAAAATCCTTTTGTGCATGTAGCGCAAAACTGCTTCCAATAAAAATAAATAAAAGCGTAACTGGTAGTTTTCTCATTGAAGTAAATAGTTGGTAAATTAAAAAGTATTTGTTTAAACGAATGAAATATTTGTTTGCATTAAGTTAAATGAATAGTATGTTTAAAAGGCGTGTATCCAGTGATATAAACAGTGGGTGCATCCATCATGGGCAATGCCCCACGCAGTTGCAACCATTTGTGAGCATATGTTCCTGGACCGAATTGGATCTTATCGTTGCCAACAGTATAAGAAGCTTGTTTTCCCATTAAAAGAAAAGCTTCTGCATTATTAGCAACAGCTTCTACTCCTGCTAATTTACCTCCCTTTCTGAAAATCAATTCCATTGTTACTGGTACTCCTTCCGTTCCATGCATATCAATATCAACCTTGATACCATTGGCTGTTTCAGTAACTAATACCGAAGTGGTCAACTTTTGTACTTCGCTTTGCTTTCTATTTGATTTAGGCATTTTATCTAAATCGCCATCTGGAGAAATAAATTGTTTTTCGAAAGGTTGATAATAGGGGCCTTCCAATTTTTTGGTCAGCAGCCAACCATCCCCATTTTTTAATATGTCGGCAGATTGAAACTGACCTTTACCAAAAAAGGAACAAGCAATGCGCATGCTTTGCAATACTGCGTTGCCTTTGTGAAAAGTTAACCATCCAGGATTATTAGATAGTAATGTGGTATCCCATTGCTCCCTTCTAATTCTTACTACGCCTGAATAAGGAAATGCTTTTACATAACTTGTTGGAAGTGCTTTTGTTGCTGGTAATTCTTTCCATTGTGTTGGGTCTTCCAGAAAATAATTGAGGACGCCTAACAATGATTTTGGATTAGTTGTTTCTATCAATCTACAAATAGCTGCCATTTCTCCATCATTATCCATAAGCGACATATATCTGCACGCATAATAATAGTTTTCCATGGTACCAATGGTTCCTTTGTCTTGTCTATTTGATGCTTCTGTTACTACTTCTCCATTGGGATGTATATAGTAGCGCATCATTAAAATATTTTTTCTTACGGAATCATAGAGTGCTGGTTTATTCAAGCCTTTTGCAACAGTAATCAACACCCTATCTACCACTGCAGAATAGCCATAGGTACTCTTTTCATAGTATTGTCCATCGGGATCTAAATCTATATGTTCGGCTAGCCATTGATTTATTCTATTTACATAGCGTATATCGGGCCACAGTTCATTTAATTTTGTTAGCGCTGCAGAAACTACCCAACGATGATTGGGTGTATGAATGCCTCCAACAATCAATCCCTCACCCGCATTTTTTAAGAATTTTTCAAAAAGCACCAATACTTTTGCAGTGCCAGCGGTATTAGATTGTTTTAATAATTTAAAAGACTGTACCAAACGCTTTACCATGAAAGCGGTATCAGGAGTGGAATGGAAATTGGTATCCATCAAATCTATGGTTCCATCCTGGTGTTGCATTTTTAATAATCCCCTCAATGCCTGTTCAATATCTTGTAAAACATCTTGCGATTGATAGAATGCAGACTCCTTACAAGAGATTGCTGCACATGCTGTGTTTATAAAGGAACAGGTACTATGCGGATTGGGAATTTCATATCCATTTACATAAGCACCAAAATAAGGATGATCCATACCCATTATTTTATGAGATGCCATTTCTTTTAAACTGGCATCATTCATTTTAATCAATTCCACCAACCAAGATGGTTTATCAAGCCATTGGTTATTTGTTTTATCAAAAGCAGTAAACCCCATAAAAGGCATTATACATAATGTAGTAGAACTAAGGGTAACAAATTTTCTCCTATCCATCATTCAATTATTAAATGTCAATGATAAAAATGTCTATTTACAGCTTCTTTATGATACTTATTTGCGCAGCCCTGTCAATTTTTCGTAGGCAAGTCCGAACATGATAAATGAACCATAACCAAAGCCCGTTCCTTCAGTTACTTTTCTGGTAAGATAATATTCCTTGCTACCAACACAGGTACCTCCTGAAACTTTAATTGGTATCAGATAATTATCTCCCCCAGATTTCACTCCAGTAGCGCCTAATGCTTTATATGATCTTTCTATGATGGGGAAGTAGGTTTTCTTATCCAGTATTTTCAATTGCAAACCCATTGCAATAGTATACGCAAACATGGCTGTACAAGAGCTCTCATCAAAATTCTGCGGTTCATTTGGAATGGTAATTAATTGATACCAATAGCCTGTTTCCTTGTGTTGCCAGGGTGCCACTTTGGATACATAATTTTTAAATGCTTTTTCTAAAGGCTTCCAATAGGTAGAAGTTTTTGGAACTGTATTAAGTGCATCAGCCAGTGCCATCCCTATCCAGCCGTTTCCACGCGCCCAAATTTGACTACTTTTTCTAGTCACTATATCAGGCCATCCCAAATTGCTACAACCATCATTATAATCAAATTTATCCGCATCCCAACCATGCACCCACAAACCTGTTGTTTCGTCTGTTAATTTTTCATCATGTGCTTTAAACTGTGCAAGAAATTCAGAGATATATTTTTCATCCTTTGTTAAACGATACATTTCCAATAAGAACATATTGAGCATATAAACCGTATCGTCCCATAGTTCCACAGTTTCGGCCCGATGTGAGATTCCTCCATTTGGCGCTCGAGGAATTTTTAAATAGTCGGCATAAATCTCATTGCTTTTGTCCAAGTATTTTTTGTCACCCGTTATCCTAGCTAGAAACGCCATACCGTGTGCCGAAGCCACTGCATTAGGGTGTTTACCATTGGCAACAACATAAGTTGCATCCATGGCTGTTTTTATATAGTTGAGATAGACGTCTTTTTCAGCATCGGTTTTAGTATTGTATAAATGAATAAGTGAATTAAGAAAAGTAGCTTGTCCCCAATCCCATTTGTATTTATCTGCAGGCATATAGATTTCTCTTCCGTGTTTATCTACCAAATCAACCCAGGACTGAGCTATACAAATATTGAATAAGCATAGTGTAATTAAGCAACAAAATAATTTGTATTTTTTCATGGCAGTTATTTTTTTCTCACTAACCCAGTTATAAATAGCTAAGTCCAGATGAAAAAATCAATCGAAATTAATAAGTATTACTAGTAAGGTAAATCGTTTTAGAAATATTACCTAAGAACTATCCGATCCTATTTGCGAAAACGTTTTCGAGACTTGGCCTACTATCATAATAGTGATCATTTTATAAAACTGAATGCTTTATCTATATTTTTCCATGATTGGCTTCCCTATTTCCAACCCATCAATATTGAGTAAAAACTCTTTGGGCATAGGCACTGGATTATAATATTCCAACCTTTTCATATTTAATAGATTCGCCTTTACTCCTAATTTTCCTGAAGGAGTAGTAACTGAAATATCCAGTTGCCCATTTTCTGTAATGATTGCAACGGGAGCACTCAATACTTTGTTTCTGAAATTTCTAAAGTCAGCTTCCGTTTTAATACCTTCTTCTGCTTTCCACCACATGGCAATGGCGGCTTTTCCGTTGCTATCATGTTTTAGTGTTAAACGCAATGCAGCATTATTTTTCATCTGAAATTTTTCTCTCGTAGAATTGTATAAAAACCCGTCGTTATACAAAGCAGCTTTTGATCCATGGGCCATATTGTCCCATAGAATCCGAATGGCTATCACCACATCTTCAAACCTTGCAAAGAAAGTATTGGATGCATCCATCTCTGCTTTTTCACCAATGGCAGGAATGCTGATTTTTGTATTCCCCATCCAAACCTCATCAAAGGAATTGGGAAGTATTACCGTTGAATTCAAATATTCTTTGATACAATTATGGTCTTTATCGCCTGAAACCAACATCACAAATTCTCCTTTGTTTTGTGCAGACTGCATAAAAGGCATCAAGTGCCTGGTCTTTCCCCATCCACCATTAGAAGGATAATTAGGAGGCATCAAGTGTTTCATTTTATCTCCCATACCAGTTGCACCCCAAACGCCATAATGATCATCTCTACCTTCCATTACAAATGCGATATTGGGCATTTCAGGTTTTGTTTTACTACTGAGGTACATGACAAATGGTTTGTCGTCCGGACTATATGCTTGATTGGAAGAAGCCAATGAAAATTTATTCCCTACAAAATCGCATGCATAAGTATGCGCCAAACTATCCCAACGCTGAATGATATACCTGTTTTTGCGATTCATCAATTCTTTTTGTTGACTTGATAAACCCAGTTTTTGTAATGACGACAAAACTATTTGATGAAATAAATGGTCGTTATTATTTGGCCTACCCAATAAAGGATTGAAATATTTTTCTTCCAACAAATCACGACCAAACACTCTATTATAATCTCTACTATGGGCCCCAGCCAAATAACCTCCCAAAGGATTGTAGTGGCTACTCAAATCAGTAAGGAATAAATTAATTGCAGATGCTGCTTTGGCTTTGATATCTGCATCTTTAATGAAAGTATGTATGAGCAATAAGGATTCTAAATCCACACCGCAGTAAGTGGGACTATCATATTCTCTATTACCATATTTTGCCACATGGCTCAACCATGTATTAAAGTATTTACGACCTTCTTCTGTAATAGCTGGTTGATTATAGATTTGTCCGTATGCTACAAAATTCCAGGTCTTCATCACATAAATATTGGTATATGAAATCCTTACTTCCTGATTCCGGCAACCCTTTATTCCAAGGGTAAAAATTTCATCCAGTGTTTTTCTTGCTTCATCTGATAGTCGATCGTTAAAAAACAATTTGATGATCATTCCGTATTGCATACAAAACTCGATATTGTTTCCATCACCAATATCAGTGCCTGTTTCCTTCCATCCCCAAAAAATATTCCCATAACTTTTGCCAGCATTAGGATCATGTATCATTCGCTTCTGTACTAGTTTCAACACCCATTCTACTTGTTTTGGTTCCAGAAATTTAGTATCTAATGCATCAGTCAAAAACAAAAAACAATCGCGTACACCTAATTCAGGAGTAGGCAACTGCAAAGCTGCCCAATCTCGCTTGAGTGTTTCCATCCTTACAGCAGCATTGGGCATTTTCGGTACTTGAAAATTAGCATTTACCTGCGCACCAATATCAAAATGAAAAACGAAAACCATTGTTAAAAAAAATAATCCCTGTTTCATAATTGTTTTTATTGAAATAATACTATGTATAATAAGTAAACACTTTCAATCATTTCATTTGTTTCATCTTTAACATCACTACTCCATGATGCTTGATAGACTTTTTTATTGAATTACTGAATATTCCCAGATCTTTTTGCCTCCAAAGATCTCTTATCGCCCATTTACCATACAGCCCAACTTTTGCAAAGTCAAATTCATAAGACTTAATTTGTTCATCTCCCCAACGGAAATACGATGCAGGATTTGTTCCATATTCATCAATATTAAACAACCCCATAGCATAAGCACCATCTTCCAGTTCCTTTAGCCAAACCTGAATACCGTTTTCTTCTAACACTAATCTACCTGCCTTACCTAATGGATCTTGATTTACCGCAATCACATCATCATTGGTTAATAAATTCAAAGTAAAAGGATCCAACCTTTCTATAGGGCATCCAATTAACATGGGAGCAGCCAAGAGACTAAAAATGCTTATATGACTATATTGCTCATCTGGTGTTAGTCTGGTAGGATGCAATACCGGACCAATAGCCACATCACCCACAATCATCATATCAGGATCCATCCAATGTCCAGGTGCAGAATAAGGTGCCCATTTATCAAGAGAAAAACTAGTTAGAAAAAGGCTTGTCCAACTGTCTTTGATATCAGGACCTGTACGATACATATGTGATAAACGAACCCAATCGTTGACTTTTTCAAAAGGAGCATTATTGGATATTGAAAAAACAATATCTCTACCCGATTGTTTTAGTGCAATTGACATTCTTTCTGTTGAAGCAACATCAATTCGCCAGTCGTATTTCAGAAAATCAACACCCCAGTCGGCCATTTGTTTGGCGTCGTTTCTTTCAAATTTGTATTTCCCTATATGGTGAAAGGATTGTTTATTCTTCTTGATCATCTCGAAGGTTTCACCACCAACTGGCATATCAGATGAAGCACCAACATAACCTCCATAACTTGCCACATAAGGCGTGGAATACAATCCAGCTTTTAATCCCATGGAATGAATATCATCAAACATGCTTTTTATATCCGGAAATTTCCAGTTGGGCTGTAATGCGGTATCAGGACCAGTTCTTATCCCCATCCAACTATCGTCAATATTAATATAAGACCATCCATGGTTACGCAAACCTTTTGAAACCATCGCGTTTGCAGAAGCAATTACTTTTTCTTTGTCGAGTTTTTGCTCCCAAGCATTCCATCCATTCCATCCCATTGGTGGCGTGAGTGCGATGGTATCCCCAATTTTAATGACAAGTTGTTCAATAGCTTCTCCCAACTTATTTTTTGCTTTTAACCATACTTGATAAGTGCCTTTTTCTTTTAAAGTACCTGAAATGATGCCTGTTTTTGCAGATACGGTTAACCCATTAGGCAAATTACCAACAGCAAACTGCATAGGTCTTTCGCCCGTAGCCGCTATTGTATAAAGAAAGGGGTTACCCGGAGTTGCCCCAAATATTTTGGGTGAATTAATTCTTGGCTTCTTAGAAGTGGCAGGAGTTAATATATATTTTTCATCCTCATTTGGAATATAACCTGGTGAAAATGCATCTATCATTACCAAATTGGCATTGGCCCAGTTTCCATAAGTCTTTTTATTGTTCACGCCACCTACATGGTCTGTGATCAATAGACCGAATCGTTTGATTCCAGTGAGATCTACGTCTACTTTAATGGGGGCATCGCCAATACGCATTTCCTTTGCTTCAAATAATATTTTTTTGTCGCCCACCACATAAAAAGACAAAGGGATGTCTTTATTACCTTGTTCATCTGCGCCTACCAAAGCAGTAAATCGCTTAGCATGCCCATCTAAAAAGAATGCTAACACACAGGGCGATTGTGCACCAACACCCCTACTAAATCGAACACCACTCATTCGAATAGTATCATGCGCATAATTCGATTTTGCCGAAACCGGACGCATTCCCTCTGAATATGACTGTATAGGAAGATCATCTAACCATACAATATGATTTGTTTGTGCATGCAATTCAACAATGAAAATTGACATGATAAAATAAAAAATGGCATATTTTATTTTCATCTTTCTTTTTTAAAATATCGTTTTAAATATTGTCCTATTATTTTTTCACTAATAGGCAAGATTTTAAAGTACCTTTTTATCACTTAATTAAAGGTTGCAATTTCAGCATGACTACCCCATGGTATCTGATAGAAGTATTTACCATAGTAGAATAAACCCCAATGTCTTTTTGTTTCCATACATCTCTCACTAAATAATTGCCTTTCAAACCAAGTTTGATTAAATCAAGTTTATAATCTTTTGCTTTTTCATCACCCCAACGAAAATAAGATTGTGGTGTTTTTTGAAATCCATCAACATTAAACATCCCAACTGCATAAGAACCATCTTCTAAAGGTTTAAGCCATATTTGTACATCGTTTTCTTCTGAAACAAGTCGTGCTGATTTTCCCAATGGATCCTGATCAATAGCAATTACTTCGTCATTGGTTAATAAATTCAGCGTAAACGCATCTAATTGTTCAATTGGGCAGCCTATTAAAAGGGGAGCAGACAAGAGACAAAATAAACTAACATGGCTGTATTGTTCATCGGCAGTTAATCTAGTAGCATGCAATTTGCTACCAGTAGTTACATTCCCTAAGATCATCATATCTGGATCGTTCCAATGACCTGGACCCATATATGAAGCCCATTTATCCAATTTAAATGCTGAAACATATAAACTATACCAGTTGTCTCTGATATCAGGGCCAGTTCGCCATGCTTCCGAAATCCTAGCCCAGTCCTTCACTTGCGCAAATGGTGCAGAATTAGATAGACTATAAATAATATCTCTGCCTGATTTTTTTAGAGCAGCGGACATTCTTTCGGCAGAATTCAAATCAATTCTCCAGTCGTATTTCAAATAATCTACTCCCCATTCAGCCATTTGCATTGCGTCTTCTTTTTCAAAACGATATTTACCGATATATCTAAAAGCCCTTTTATTATTTTTGATTGAATCTGGAAATACCCCATTTTCAAAATTTGAAGATGCACCTGCATATCCTGCATAGCTAGAAATCCATGGAGTAGAATAAATACCTAATTTTAATCCCATGCCATGTATCTGATCAATCATTTTTTTAAACTCAGGGAATTTATCATTTGGCTGTAATGCATTGTATTTGCCGCTTCTCTGTCCCTGCCATGCATCATCTAGATTGATGTAGGTCCACCCATGATTACGCAATCCCATTTTAACCATGGCATTGGCAGATGCCAATACTTTTTCC
>JANOYH010000207.1:0-12336 GCA_031428775.1 Bacteroidota bacterium | reverse complement strand
TAATATTTTACCCGTTTTTGCGTCATACATAGCAACACCCGCACCCTTTGTTTTTTCTTCTATTTCGTGAACACCATACACTTCTAAACCCGGATTAGAAGGATCTAAATCACTCACATGAATAGCGTCACCATGACGAAGACCTGTGGTATATAAACCCTTTCCATTATCATCAACGCACATAGAACCATAAATGATTTCATCTTTTCCATCAGCATCAACATCAGCCACTGTAAGGTTATGATTGCCCATACCAGAGAAAAGATTCTCCCCATTTTCTGAATCAAAAATCCAGCGCGATGTTAATTGACCACCTCTCCAATCCCATGCAGCCAAAACCGTTCTACCATAATATCCACGGCACATAACCACACTGGGCAAAACACCATCTAAATAAGCCACACAGGCCAAGAAACGATCAACGCGATTACCTGATCGATCATTTCCACCGTTGCCACCTCTGCCGCCCCAAGCACCAATATCACCTCTTGCAGGTAGGTATGGTTTTGTAGCTAATGCGGCACCAGTTAGTCCGTTGAAGACGGTGAAAAATTCGGGTCCGTCTAATATTTTTCCGTCTTTATTTCTAAAGTCTTTAGAAGAATCACCAATGATTTTTCCCACACCATCTACAGTTCCATCAGCCGTTTTCATCGCAATTTCAGCCTTGCCATCACCGTCTAAATCGTAGACCATGAATTGGGTATAGTGTGCACCTTCGCGAATGTTTTTTCCTAGGTTGATCGTCCACATGAGCGTACCATCCAATTTATACGCTTGAAAAATAGCCGGATCAGTGATGCCAGCCTGAGAGTTATCTCTACCCCTACCTGTTTGGTGTAAGATAATTTCATATTCACCATCACCGTCTAAATCACCAACTGATGCGTCATTAGCGGCATATCCTTTGGGTGTTTGAAGCGGAATGGATAGATACCTTTTTGCATTAGGCTTTAATTGAAAAGTTGAAAGCGTAGCAGATTCTTTTCCGTTCAAAACGGAAACCAATTCATAACGATACGACTTAGTAGAATCTATTTGAGTATCGATAAAACTAGTCACATCAGTGATGGGCTTTGCGTTGCACTTTATTTTTTTATTTTGGCCTTCTGTTTTATAAATAGTAAAACCCAATTTATCTGCATCATTCACCAATGAGCGCCAACTGATAAAAGCCTTTCCCCCATTTTGAGGAACGGCCACCAAACCACGTCCTAAATTTTCCCTGACGCGTTGTGCATTTGAAAAATGGGTACTTATGATGAAAACAAAAACAACAAATTGAATTTGCTTGATCAAAAATCGAATGGGCATTTTATGATAACTCATTATTTGTATGATTTACTTTTAATGTAGGCAGACATCACTCAATTTACTTTGATATCCTTTGAGTTTTGAATGTTTAACACTTTACCATCGGTTGCTTCCATTTTGGTATTCTTAAATACCCAATTATTGGCAAACTTAATATCACCAAGGGTTTCAACGCCGATGGTTAAGTTGTCGAAATAGAATCCATCTAGTGTAGATTCATTCAATCCTGTTGCAGTGACCAATCTTTTTGAATTAATCGCTTTCACATTTGACACATGAATATTTCTAAACGTAGGAATGCCTTTTTCTACTGGATCATTTTTGTGTAATAATTTTTTCCAGTGTTCGGGAATAGAATCATAGTTATAGCCTTTGGGAAGCGTAGAATAGCTATAGCTTGGGTTCCAGTTCATGTTGAATTGAAATACATTGCCTACGCCGTCTAGTTCAATGTCTTTAAACCAAATGTCTTCAACGATCCCGCCTCTGGTAACAGCCGATTTAATATGCAAACCATTACCTGTTCCATATCCTTTTAAATTTTTCGCAACTACGTGTCTGATGCTTCCGGATGTTTCGCTACCAAGGGTTAGGAGACCGCCACCTTTGCGAGCAATACAATTTTGTATGACCACATATTCAGTGGGACGATTCACGCGAAGTCCATCCCAGTCGCGCCCCGATTTCAAACAAAAATCATCATCGTTGCAATCGATATCACAGTTCTGAATCAGCACCCAAGTAGAAGAATCCACATCAATTCCATCTGTACTCGGGCCTTTACCGTCTTCATTATTTTTAACGGTTAGTCCATCTACCGTAATTTTTTTGGAATAGAGAATTTGTACTGTCCAGAAACCGGCATTTTTTAAAGTGATCTGAGAAAGTGTGATGTCTTCTGATTCTTGAACTAGAATGGTTCTAACTCTTTTTGCGTCATAATCCACATTCCAACGCAAACCTTTGGGTTCATATTCTCTGCGCATGGACCAGTATTTATCCCAACAAAATTTGCCTCTTGCATTGACAATCCCTTTTCCTTCAATAGAAACATTTTTTTGTTTGATAATATTGATGAGCGCAGAAGGCCAGCGCATTTCGATGCCGGCAATTCTAGAATCCATTTCAGGGTAGTCAGCAAAATTGGTGCTACCAAGAATGGTAACTCCTTCACTAATTCTGAGACAAACTCCTTCTTTTAAAAAGATGGCCCCCATCTGATAGAAGCCGGGTTTAAAGGAAACGATGCCGCCCCCTTTTTTAGAACATGCGTCGATCGCTTTTTGGATGGCGCTGGTAGATAAAAAATTAGAATCTGCTTTAGCCCCAAAATCATTCACAACATAAATGGTTTTCTTGTTGGGCGATTTTGTAGCTCCTACATTTTTAACCCAGTCCGGCTCTTGTATCTGCTGCGCCTGTACAAAAATAAATGGCATAAATGCAAGCACACATACCAACCAATACAATAGTGAATTCTTTGACAGTTTCAAATTTTTGGGCATAGCGAAGCAACTTAGAAGGGTAAAATACACGCAAAATCAAGCAAATCCATCCTGTCGCGTCCTGAATTATCTAAAGCAACAAGGCAAAAAAAAGGAAACGAAAAATTTAAAAGTTGACAAACAAGTAGCTGATAAATATCATAAATTTTAATATCTTAAAATAGATTGCGTACTTTTAAGTATTATGTTTTATACGACACGACTATTCTGCTGACACAATAATACTTACTGAGATTCGTCCAATCTGGAATAACCAAGTGAAGTCTTTCGAACATAGTTATGCAAAGGCGACTTTTATCAAAAGTAAAAATCTTTGGAAAATATTTTAGCTTCGAGCAAATCTCAAATGGTATACATACGAACCTATGCCTGAAGTTTCAACATTAAAGGAAATTTTAAACCTAGTTGACAAAGACGATCACCATAGCTTTTGAGGATAGAAAACTGCTAAGATTCTCTTTGTGGATTTTTAAGCTCAATGCGCCAGTACCTAACATTGCAGCGATTGGGGTTGATGAATAGCGATTTTCATCTGTAACAAATATCACAGCATCAGTTCCAACTAAAGGAATTCTAACCCACAGTAGAATATATTATCACCTTTTGTAACTTTATTCAGCAACTGAAAGCCATAGAAAGCATGATTTCCTGAAAAACAAAAAACCGGTTTCATCATCCCATGCGGGAGAGAGGATTTACCGGGTATCGCATTGCAAATATACGCCTTTAAACTACATTTGCAACTACTCTTTAATGGCAAATCGATGAACATTAACGACTTAGAAAAGCTGCATTCACAGAAAAGGCTTAACACATATTACAATCTATTCCCGTCAGACAAGGAAAAAGCTATTGAGTATTATAGACTTAACACTCAAATTTCAGAGTCACTTTATCCATTTCTTTCCAATCTGGAAATAGCTTTGGGAAATTCTATACATAACTCATTTGCCATACATTTTAAATCGACAGACTGGTTTTCACAGTTTAAACAGCCAGAATTATTTGACCAGGTTAATGTTGCCAAAAGAAAAATACTTACAGGACACAACCAAATGACAGCTGATAAAGTTGTTGCAGAATTGACATTTGGTTTTTGGACTGCTCTTTTCAATAAGCAATATGCCAAGGACTTTTGGAAACCTTTAATGTATGCTTTCCCACTGCTGGATACACCCAACAAACGCAGAGATAAAATTTCTTATAAACTCAATCACATTCGCAAATTCAGAAACCGTATTTTTCATTACGAACCTATTTGCAATGACCTTACTGCATTGGAGACAAACCACAATAACATTTTAGAAATTCTAAACTGGATAAATGCCGACATCGTTAGTTGGACAAAACAAATCCAAGCATTAAAACATATTCCGATATTTTGTAACTTCATTCAGCATCAGTCCCAGCAGCGGTAAGGCTATTATCCAACTACTTTAATGCGTGGGACACGTTAGCCGCAACTTTTTGCAACTGTGCTACTATCAAACTGAATGAAAGAAACAGCAATGATTGACAACGATATAAAGCGAACCTAATGGCGAAGTTTAAAATTAAAAAAAGTTCAAAAGTTGATAAGGTATTCGCTAATTATCCTGATGCAGTTCGGGGTAAAATGCAATTTTTAAGAGAGTTAGTAATTGAAACAGCAGAGGAAACAGAAGGAATTAGCGAACTTGAAGAAATATTGAAATGGGGAGAACCCAGTTTTGTGACCAGAAACGGAAGCACCTTACGAATGGATTGGAAAGAAAGAGCACCGAACCAGTATGCAATGTATTTTCAGTGCACAAGTCGATTAGTTGAAACATTTAGAATGGTGTTTAATCATACATTTCAATACGAGGGAAACAGGGCAATTGTCTTTCAGCTAAACCAGAAAATTCCTGTTATGGAATTAAAGGAATGTATCAAAGTATCTTTAACTTACCATGATGTAAAACATTTGAATACATTGGGCATATGACTAAAAGAGTAACAACACAAATTCCAATTTCTATTGCCCCCATTCAGCAAGCCCCTAACGTTTTGTGAGTGATTTGATCAAACAGTCTAAAAATTTGAAATGATAAAAAATCTATCGATAATAATACTGATTCTATTTTCAGTTACAATTTATGGTCAAGATATAAAACCAGATTTCGACGGACACAAGTGGGAAGCTCCCTACTCACTTCCAATTCCAATTCCAAAGGATTGGACAATCGAGCGATTTCCTATTCCAATTAGTTTTGCTCCTCAGATATTATACAAGGGAGTTGAAGACATTCGTTTTACGCCAGGTTGGGCCAAAGTAAAAAGTGATGAATATTGGAGCTACGCATTTTTATGGTACCTGGAAGGAGAAATAAAAATGGATTCTAAGATACTCGATAGAAACTTAAAAACTTATGTGGGAACAATTAAAATGATTGATTACATGGCACAAAAATCGATAGTCCTCAATTGCAAGGCTCATTTGAAATCTTGCTCTGGAGAAAATAAGACTTTACTATTCTACGAATTATCGCCTCAACTTTTAAAACATAATATTTGGCTAAGCCTTGATAAATTGTGGCTTGACTTTAAATGCAAAAAAGATTGAGCGCCAAATATACCATGTACAACAAAAATATTGCTGCAAGTGGGCAGGAATTTCAAATGGATATTTCACCCCATAGTTTACCAGCCTTGCTTCGTAATAATAGCATGGCCAATCAAGTAAGGTATTTCTAGTACGAGACACATAGCTGCAGATACCCTTGCTGCATTTTCCAGGACAACCAAAACTTTACCGTTCGTGAAGTAGCAAATGCATCTTTCAAATTGCTCTATAATGCTTCGGGAAAAGTAGAAGCGCTGGAATTAACGCAAGGAGGAATGACAATCAAATTACCGAGGATGAAATAGTGCCTCGTCATGAATTAGATTGATTAAAAATCAGCCTAAATGGTCAACATTAAGAAAATAATTTAAACAAAATTTGTTACAACCAACTTGTTTATGGGAGAATTAATAAGAAACTAAACATTGAACTTTCAAAAGACAAATAGGTTGTTGTTCAAAAAAAGTTTTAGTTAATAAAACAGCTCCGCATATTTTTTAGCAAAGGCTTGCCATAAAGTACTATCCCTTGCCTGCCAGAGCAAAGAGCCGATTAGTAATACCAGAAAAACAATGAGGAATGGTTTATTGTTTTTCTTTTTGTATACATCAAACCCCAATAATATTCCAACGATCAATAGTACAAGCGAGTCTGTAATGGTTAAGGCATCCCAAACGCTCAATCCAAAACTGTACATCAGTCCCCGCCCTATTCCCGGCCCGATTGCCAGAATTCCTGTGGCAATCATATAACGCATATGTGAGTCAGACGTTTTGCGAGTTATCATTGCTAGGCTCCAGAAAATGGCAAAGGATAAAAAACCCCTCAAATCAAGCACAATGAAGGAAAGCATATCATGTTCAGGTACTTTTGCTTCAATACCTCTTATGTAACCTCCTCTGCCAATCAGGAAAAGGAATATGATAATAAGTGGCCCCAGCACCCAAGCAGTTTTTCCGATTGATCTATGCAGGTTTGCCCTGCCCGATTGAATCAGCAAGGGTTGCACAATCAGCAATAACATCCATATCATGAGCAATGCGCCATGAATATGAATCAGCAGAGTGGACGATTTAAAATGCGGGAACTGGCTGGTGTAAGGTTTATAAAAACCCCACTGGACTCCGATTAAGATGAGGAAAATAAAAATGGACGTATTACGATACACTTTTTGCATTGATTGTTTTTTAAGTGGAGAAAGTGATAGTTGAAAATACATATTTAATCTAAAATATGCAACTTCTATTTTAGTTGGAACTGCTGTTGTTGCTGATAACCTTTAGACACTAACAGGATTTAAAAAAAGGCGGGAAGATTCTCTTAAGCGCAAATTTCAAGCTTATACCCCTTGCTGCGTATAACAACAATATTTATATTCGGATCAGCCTCCAGTTTTTTTCTAAGTTTTGATATGAACATATCCAGACTACGCCCTACAATCACACCTTCATCTTCCCAGATCTCTTTTTGCAGCCGGCTTCTCTCTATGATCTCGTTGGGAGACATCGCGAAAATGAGCATTAGTCGAGTTTCAGTTCCAGTCAGGTCGATAGGCTTTCCGTTTATGATCAGCTTACGGTTTTTTGCATCGAACAAAATCGCGCCTAAAGATAACCCTTCAGGATGCTGAGTGTCAGATAAAGCTTTCAGTGGCTTAACCGAACTCAAAAAGAATAATCCAACAAATGCGAAAATTGACAGACCGCCCAATAAATATTTATTCTTTGTTGAAGTGATATCCGTTGGTTTAAATTTAATGCTAATCATATAACGTGCTCTGGGTTGCTTTCTCCCTAAACAAGCTACAATATCATTTTTTTTGTTTTGGGATATCGCATATCCATAGGTTACAATGGAGTTGCCACTGTTCAGCACATTAACAACATAATCTCCTGTGAGTGGATCTTTGGCCAACAAACGATGCGTAGTATTTACCAATGAATCGGTTTGAAAAGTAAGCTGATTCTCGAAACTGATTTGATATTCATTTTCTGTAATCTTTTTTACGGGAAGAACCCTTGAGACACTATCGCCCGACTGCAAAAGTATTTCGTGTCCGATCTGGCGCACTAACACTTCCCTCCTTGCGATAGCAAAGTCGTCACTGCCCGACGTACTGAAAGCCAGGCAGATTAAAGAAATAAACATAAATAGTAACAATCCGAAAAGGTATTTACGTTTCCCCGACAGGAGATTTGTTCTTATAAGCTTCATGTCAAACTATTATTTACAAAGTTTACATCATTATTTACAATTCTGATACTTCTGACGGAAATATAACAAAGTAATTTCGCTGAATCACATTGATTGGATCAAAAAATAAAATTCCTGTAATATGAACAACAAGCTATCAACCACTTACTTAGTGTTAATTATTGCTTCTATGGTCTTCGGTTGCCGAGAACCAAAAGTGGAAAACGAAATAGCATCGGCAAGCGCTATATCCTCTCTAAATGGTGAAAAATATAGTATAGACACGAAGGAAAGTGTCATATCCTGGAAAGGAACTATGGTAATTGGTAAAAACGGTCACACAGGGTTTGTCACTATATCAAAAGGAACTTTATTGATTGACAACGGTCAACTTGTGGGTGGTACAGCTGAGATAGACATGAGTACAATTGAAGATAACAACCATAAGAGTAATAGTGGACTTATTCAACACCTAAAAGACACTGATTTTTTTGATGTCAAGAAATTTCCTATTGCTACAATCGCAATTGCCAAGGCAGCGCCAGAGAATGCTGGGAACATAAATGTTACAGGAAACCTAACCATTAAAGGTTTCACACACCCAGTTAGTTTTCCAGCCAAAATAGATATTAAAGACGGAATTGTCAACGCAAACGGCAAAATGATGATAGATCGAACAGATTATGGTATATTTTATCAATCAGGGAAGTACTTTGATGTATTAGCTGAAAAAGCTATGTCTGATTCCATTGAATTCAATATAAAGATTGTAGCAAAAAAATAAGTACCTGAATCTTTAAAAGAAATACAAAGGATTAACTTCATACATGGAACATTAAAACAATGAGAATTAATATTTTGTTATTAGAAAAAATACTGCTTTTTAGTTTTTTGATACTATTTACTTCCTGCAACGGACAAGAAAAAACATATACACCTAAAGCCCCAAATACTTCAAATAAAAGTCCAACAGTCATTAAAAACTTTAAGGCTGGCAAGGCTCCCGATTTTGACACTAAGTATGAGTATACTGATGCTATCGGTAAAAAAATAATCATACAAAACAGCTTTCCAAGAGGCGGACAAAAATACACTGACCCTAAGGGCAAGTCATATGTTTGTGCTGTATTTTGGACTCAAATAATCAATGAAACAGATAATCCTTTTGAATGGAAGATTGACTTTCCTTTAGATTCATATGATCTTCCATCTTCGCCAGGTAGATATTTTAAAATATTGCTTCCTTCCGACACAATGACGCTTGATAAAGAAATTCTTTGTGGAAACATTAATGCAATTACCATTGATATTAAATAAAAATAGAACCCATATCTTGCTGCTTTCTTATTCATAATTGGATATTTACTCAAATCCATTTTTCAAAACCGCCAACTCTGCTTCAGTTATAGTTAATACAGTACCATGCCTAGCCCCTTTGGGAAAGTGAACGGCATTACTGATATCTGTCCAATTGATTAAATCACTTGATTTTACGGCCCCATACACATGGTCTCGGTATTTGTCGAAATAAACGATCCACTCTTCTCCTATTTTCAAAACAGTCGGACCTTCAGCCCAATAATTTCCAGTTACAGGTTCCGATGATTTTCCATATCCACTTGCGGCTTTTTTGCTAAATGCTACTTTTAAGTTTTTTTCAACAGGCTTTAGTGTTTCGTCTTTTAAAATCATCGCATATTTTTTACCATATTTGATGATCGTTGCATCAATCACATTGAAGCCTTGGTCATACATTAATTTGGTTTCTGAATATGTCTTGAAATCTTTAGTCGTCACATAATAAATCCGATGATTGTTATCACCACCCTTTTCTGATTCAGGAAATTTTCCTGGAATGGTTGTTGCCCAATAAATCAAGTACTGTTTTTTCTTTGAATCATAGAAAATTTCTGGTGCCCAACAATTTTTTGCCGTGGTTTCCTTTTCCATCACGGGTAAAAATTGTTGCTCTGACCACTGCACCAAATCCTTAGAACTTGCATAGCCAATGCCTCTGTCTTTCCAACTCACTGTCCATACCATATGAAATAACCCATCCGCTCCTCTGATTATACATGGGTCACGCATGAGCTTGTCTTTTGCTACCATTGGTTTTAGAAAACTACTGTCTTTTTTCAGTGTTGTCCAATCCATCCCATTGTAACTATACGCCAAGTGTAATCCGTCTTCGCCATTGGCTTTGAAATAAGAAAACAAATAAACAGGACTTGTGGATGTTTGAGCAATGCAGATCCCTACTAACAGCATTGACAAACACAACATAAAATATCGCTTCATATTATTTTTTTAACGTCAATAGTACTATTGATTGCGCAGGCAAATCCAACACCAATTCATTACCCTCTTTCTTTGCACCACTAAATGCTACTGGCTTTACTATATTGGGTTGCGTGAACGTGTTTACATCCGTTAACTTTGCAGAAGTCAGTACTTGTCCCTCTACTTTAGACCACTCTAAATTTTGCAAACTAGTTTTGATACTAATTTTTTTAGAAGGATCAAGGTTCACCAATGTCATATGCACCAAACCATTGCTATCAATGGATGCAGATACATTCAAAGCAGGGATTTTTTGATTTCCGTTTACTAAATCAGGACTAGCAAACTGCACAGGCAACAACTTAGCATCTTGATGTACTTTAAATAAATCAAACACATGATAGGTTGGTGTCAGCAACATTTTATTGCCTTCCGTTAATATCAAAGCCTGCAAAACATTGATGGTTTGAGCCAAATTGGCCATCCTGATTCGATCACTATGGTTATTAAAAATGTTCAATGTTGTTGCAGCAACCATTGCATCACGCAGACTATTTTGTTGATACAAAAATCCAGGATTTGTACCTGGTTCTACATTCGTCCAGATCCCCCACTCATCCACAACCAATGCCACTTTTTTTGCCGGATCATATTTATCCATGATAGTGGAATGCTTGTTTACAAGCGTTTCCATCACCAAACAGTTTTTCATGGTTGTAAAATATTCAGTGTCTGTAAATGAAGTAGCAGATCCTTTGTTACCCCAAGATCCTGTTGGAATAGTATAGTGGTGTAGCGCAATGCCCCACATCTGCCCAGCTCCTACATTTTTCATCATAGATTCTGTCCAGTTATAGTCGCCACCATTCGGTCCCGCTGCAATTTTATTCACCCTTGCATTGGGATAGTTTTTTACAAATGTGGCATAACGCTTGTATTCGTCTGCATAGTGGTCGGCCGTCATATTACCGCCACAACCCCAGCTTTCATTACCCACACCCCAAAATTTTACCCCCCAAGGCTTATCCCTTCCATTTTGTTTGCGAATGGTTGTCATGGGACTTAACCCATCAAAATTGAGGTACTCTACCCACTTGCTCATTTCGTCAATTGTACCACTACCCAGATTGCCTGTAATGTAAGGTTCGCAATTCAGCATACTACATAGCTCTAAAAATTCGTGTGTGCCAAAACTATTGTCTTCGGTAACATTACCCCAGTTTGTATTAATCATTTTAGGCCTTTGCGCTCGTACACCTATTCCATCTCTCCAATGGTATTCATCGGCGAAACATCCTCCAGGCCAACGAAGGTTGGGGATCTGAATTTTTTTCAACGCCTCTACAATGTCTAGTCTAATGCGACCTTGATTTTTAATCGGAGAGTTTTCATCCACCCAGAATCCATCATAAATACAACGACCTAAGTGTTCAGAAAAATGGCCATAAATGTGCTTGCTAATAGTTGTAGTTGGATTAAATCCATCTACTTGAAGCTTTACCGTATTCTGGGCAGAGCCTACCATTATCAACAATTGACTAGCCAAGAAAACCAAGACAATTCGTGCGTTTGATTTGACGTTTTTCATGCGATGTATTTGTATTTTATAAATTAAATGCAACAACTTTTTATAGACACTAACTATTTTCTCTATTCATAATTGAATCAGTTTTCTCTTATTAAACTTACTGCCATTAAGCCTATCACCACTTCATTTGTAACTGTTTTTAAAACAATCTTGTTTAGCATTTTAGTTTTATCTAATGGAAGATCAAGCACAGTAGCGGCACCACCATTGATCGTTTTTCCATTAAAATCATTGATGCTGTTGTCATAGACTGAAACAACTTTTCCTGTTCTAAAATGAATCCTCACTGGCTTTGGCGCGTTGGTCTGAAATGCATATCCATCATCCAAATAGTCTTGCTCAATTGGCCACCAGTTTTCTGGATTTTTTAATTCAAGGCTATCCACTGATTCATCCATGTACTCAATACTAATCACTCCATTCACCATTCTTGATTGCATTGTATTGGTAGAGCCAGCCATTAAAAAATATGCATGCGATGCTATGCCACTGACCGGTATAGAAACTTTTGAAGGATAGTTATCCCATTGCGATGTAAAAAGGATATTGTTTTGCAAACTATCTGCCACCGATGAAAAATAAATTCCTTGCGGCAATTGAACTTGATTATTTCCTGCTAAATTTTTTCTAAACCCACTATCACTGATTAGTACTGTTCTAAGTGGATAGGTCCATTCACCAATACCTTGAGTAGGCATTTGTAATGTGGGTGAGGTTGGTCTCGGACTTAGGTATTGTACTTTAAAAATGTCTGTGACTTTATTTTTCAAATAAGGTTGTAGATCGATCGATTTGATTTGTTTATTAGAAGCAAGATCTATATTCCAATTCAACAAACTACTCGTAACACTATGTTGTTGCCAATTAAATGA
>JANOYH010000206.1:0-6703 GCA_031428775.1 Bacteroidota bacterium | reverse complement strand
TTATTTGAGTACATCAAAATTATACTACAAGGGGCAACCGGAATTTGAGGAGCTCCTGACCACAATCCATAAACACATTCATCTGTTGTAAATGGTAAAATAGATTTAGTATTCTATGGAAAAGTTCTCCAAATGAACTCTTATTTTAAAAGCAAAACCATCTACGCAGAAAATTCCATAAGCCTTTTTTAAAATGATCCATCTATACGTAATTATATTAATGCTTTCAACCTACTTAATTGGAGGTTATAGTCCAATGATAAAAAATGAAGCATTTCAAACTGGGCAACATTGATTTTAAAATACAACTAAACTATTTTGAAAATACCATTCTCAATATTGTCTTGCTAAATAATACTATTGAGAACTATGCACAATTTGAAAGTGTATGCAAAATGTTTTTCGAAAAATTTCATCCAGCAAAAATAGTTACCCGCAAAAAAGATAGAAAAGTAGTGTACAATTACCAAGATTTTTTACTAACAGACGAAAGCGCTACTTGCCAACTTTTGGTTGAAGACAGAAGAATTGAAATCAATTATTACATAAAAAATTCAGCAAAAGGCCCTTCACTAAACAACCCAGTACCAGTAACAAATGAGTTAACGATAAAATATGTTGATGTAATTAATGAGAAGAAATATTTAATCGCCAATCCAAGTACTCTAAAAACAAGAAAAGCCGTCCCATGCAATTGGGACGGCTTTTCTTTACTATAAATAAAAACTAACTTAATCAGGAATCTTATCCAAAGCTGGAATATTTTTTTCCGCACCGCTATAACCAATGTTTTGATTCATACGGGCATCGGTATTTCCGTTGATGGCTGATTGTGGAATGGGCCATAATACATGAAATTGGCTAATCCGCATCACATCTTGGTGGATGGTTACAAAGTTCTTTTTATAAAAAATATTTTTTTCCAAAATCCTATCCACCATGAAATTGGATGTAGAGAAATTAGCCAAAGTATATGTTTTACCATTGTAAGGTTTACCTGTTTTTGCGAACAAATAGGCAATTCTTGTCAACTCAGTCTTGCGACCTTCTTCATAATACAATTCACGAGCCCTCTCATCCAATATTTTGCCAATATTCATATCCGCAGCAGTATAGGGACTACATTTAGCCCTTGTTCTAACCGCATTTATATCTATTGCTGCATTGGCCATATCACCCTTCCAAACATATGCCTCTGCACGAATTAAATAGGTTTCCGCTAAGCGAGCAACGTACCAATCAGTGTGGCCACCACGCATTGGTGTATTTTCAGTATCAGGTATATATAATTTGTAATGCGGCCAAGGATACCATTGACGCAAAGTATCTGAGCATAATAATGTTCCAGTATTATTTGGACCACTATACAACCTCAATCTTTGACCATAAAAAGGATCCACTCCTTTTAAAGCTGGATTACTATAGCGAAGGTTTTCCATGTACATCCAGTTTCCAGAAGTTGAATCATGTCTAAGGTCTTTTACATCATCCCAAATTTCCCAATAGTGGTAAGAGGTAGAACGGCAGCGTCCAATACCCCGGCCAAACATTTGCATATTGTCAATTTCAATGTTAGCAAGTGGTGAAATACCCGTACCACCATTTGGCGTTCTAATACCTGCAATAGAAATACCTGGGGCTGCCTGACGCATACTTTGTATTCCTAATGCAAATGCACCTGGATTTCCTAAACGATCCGTTACAATATACAATGCTTCCGTATTGCTTGCAGCATATTTATTGTCTGGGCGGTGCAAATCCCAGGTAACATTTCTGGCAGCATTATTTGCGTCTACTCCAAATCTGTTGACCATTAATTTATACGTACCATTGTTAATTACCGCACTAGCTGCAGCAATGGCATCATCAAACAAACCTAAAGAAAGATTTATTTTAGCCAACATATGATAAATAGCACCTTTATTTACATCGCCTTTATCAGCAGTCCATGGTACCCAAAGAACCGCACTGTCAAGGTCTGATTTCATCCTTTGCAAAATGACTTCTCTTTTTACAGATTGATAGTCGGTTTTTACACTAGTCAATTCTGTTAAAGGACAGGGCACATCACCAAACTGGTTGGTTAAACGGTAATAATCATATGCTCTAAAAAAATAAGCCTTCCCTTTAATGATATTCCTTGTTGCTATTGGAATATTTTCTGCTGCAGGCAAACGAGAAATAATGGTATTCGCTAATCTGATTCCTACCCACTCTTGGTTCCAATACCAGCCAATTTTATTAAAGTCGGCAGAGTTCAACTGAGCATCTGGTTTAATTAACTCATCCAAATTTTGAGCTGGCCCGGTTTTATCATCCGTACCTTCTACTGCAATTTCAGAGAAAATGGTTTCTGTAATGATTGGGGCACCATCACCATACCATTCGTCGCGTAGGTTTCTTGCACAACCGTTTAGGGCTGCATTAAATCCTACTACATCTACAAAGGTATTTTCAGGTGAAAAAATGGACAAAGGTTTAGGTGTTAACCAATCTTTGTTACAACTCTGCAAAATCATCGAACTAATTGCGATGATAGCGAAGAGACTAAGCACTTTATATAAATTTTTCATGTATTTTCTTTTAAAAAGTTAGTTTATAATGTTAGGTTTAAACCAAAATTATAGGTCAATGGAGTTGGTGTGATATTCTGATTACCATTTCCTCCATGATATTCAGGATCAAAATAATTCCAGTTAGAGAATACAGCTGCATTCACCACATTCATATAAACTTTTAATGAACCTATTTTCCATTTCTGTACAATTTCAGCAGGTACAGTATAACCAAGACTAATATTGCTTAACCTAATAAAAGAAGATTTTTTGTATACATTCCAAGTAACACCGCCACCCCTTGTTGAGCCGATTTTCCCATATTCATTACTAGGGTTTGAAGGTGTCCAGAATGGCACTTGATAAAAGTTTACGCGATCATAGAATATGTTATTACTTCCGTTTCTGGCACCATTGGTGGCTTCATTAAAGGTTGACATTTGTCCCGCTCTAGCATATAAGGTAAAAGAGAAATCGAAATTTTTATAGATCTTAAATTCGTTTCTCATATTCCATGAATATTTCGGCGCTCTATTCCCAACAAAACGCTTATCATTTGCGGGGTCATTGATATCAGTAGAAGTAGCATATTTACCATCCCCATTTCCATCAACCAAACGCATATCTCCCGGCTGGAAACCATAAGATTTAGCTTGCGCTACTTCTGAAGTTTGCCAAACCCCTTGAACAGGATAATCGTAAATATCAGAAATTGAACGGCCAATAAACCAGCCATTGTTGAAATCATTTTTCTCTGAACTTCCTGTTTGTTTTCCTGTGATAGGATCATAATCAGGAGTAGCTCCATATAAATGAATGATTTTATTGGTGTTGGTCCAAAATCCAAAAGTTGTATTCCAAGAGAAATTCTTCTTTTGCATATTTTGAGAAGTCACGCTAAATTCAAAACCTTTGTTTTGTACTTCTCCAAGGTTTACCAAGATACTACCAAAACCTGTTACTGTAGGTAGTGAGCGGTTCACCAACAAATCTTTGGTAGTTCGGTTATAAATATCAAGTGAACCTGTCAATAATCCTTTCAAAATAGAATAGTCTAAGCCAAAATTGATGGAACTGTTTCTCTCCCATTTCAATTGAGGATTGGCCAAATTGCTACCGGCTACATAAGAGGAATTA
Organism: Bacteroidota bacterium; assembly: GCA_031428775.1. GTDB lineage: Bacteria > Bacteroidota > Bacteroidia > Chitinophagales > Chitinophagaceae > Sediminibacterium. The sequence continues at coordinate 3,011 of JANOYH010000206.1, read as the reverse complement.
TACGTAGTTCCACCAGATGTAACAAACACATAAGTACCTGCATTCAAATTTGATAAAGCTGCATAACGACCAATTGATCGGTTACCATTTTCTCCGTAAGACACCCTAAGCTTTGCATAATCCAGCCATTTTGAAGTTCCTTTCATAAAACTTTCATCCGAAAATGTCCAAGCGGCTCCAACTGATGGAAATGTGGCAGTTGGATTGGTAATTCCAAAAGCAGAATAGCCATCTTGACGAACTGTTGCAGTCAAAAAATAACGTTGCTTAAAATTATAGGCAACCCTACCCATTAATGCATTTCCTGTTTCGTATTGATCATCGCTATTTACAATAGGAGGAAGTGTACCATATTGAATACCATTATACCCTAAATTATCGCTTGGAAGAAAGTTCTCTGCTTGAATGGTGGTATTCCAAGATTGGAATTTTTCTGCATTAATCAAGAAGGTAGCTTCTATATTATGTTCACCATAAGTCTGGTTCCAACGAATAATATTATCTAATTGCCATGAATAAACCGTCTGATTTCTTCTATTCACTACGCCTTTTCTAGCGGCAATATCTGGTTTTTGAGACGACAAATGTTGGTACTCTCTCAAAACATCATATCGTGGAGAAAAGTTAACTTGATATGAGAACCCATAAGGCAATTTTCCTTTTGCATAGATGGAAGCAAAAAAGTCGTCATACTTATACAAACGATTTGTATATGCTTGATCTAAGAATGGATGTGTATTTGATCCTGGATCGTCATTGGGGCTTTGTCTAATTGTAACTCCATCATTTGCATAAAAGGAACCCCATGGTGTGGTTGAAGCAATGTCACCAAAACTAACAGGAACCGTGCTTTCATCTCTATTAGAGTATTGAAAATTTACACCAAAGGTTAAAAATTTGGTGGCAATGGCTTCTAAGTTCAATCGAGTCCTAAAGGTTTTATACTTATCCCCTACAGTTAACCCTTCATTGGTTAAATAACCCAAAGAAAAATAATAATTAAAATCTTCTTTTCTCTGAGCAATACTTAAGGTATGGTCGTGTTGTAAAGCATTATTATTATAAGCCTGCTGTTCCCAGTTAATTGATTTGCCTGCTTTATAATTAGACAATTCAATTGGTTTAAACAAATTACGCTGAAACCATACATCCGTTGGATCTAATGCTCCTGAGCCATCCAAAGCCAACCATTGTGCTAATGTGAAGTCGGCTGGCAATTTAGAAGGATTCGTAAAAATATGCTTGATTCCAGGTTTTGAAGTAGAATCAAAACTAGATTTTGCCCACATGGCATCAGAACGGAATTGTAAAAATTCTTCTGCATTTAATAAATGGGGTTGATTGACTAGTTTGTTCATACCAATATTACTATTTAAGGTAATAATTGGTTTTCCAGGTTTCCCTTTTTTTGAAGTAATTAATAATACACCATTTGCTGACCTAGCACCAAATACAGCTGCAGAACTTGCGTCTTTCAATACGTCTACGGTTGCTATATCATTTGGATTGATATCAGCCATGGTTCCAGGATAAATTACACCATCTAATACAATCAATGGACTTGAACTAGCCGTTAAAGTGCCTTGCCCTCTAATTTGTAGGCTACCACCCTGTCCCTTAGTACTTGGATCAAAACCAACATCTAGTCCGGGTGCATTACCCCTCAACATATCTTGTATTGATCTTGGATTTTCGTTCTCAAACTGGGATGCTTTCACTTGTGTGATGGCTCCAGTTAAATCCTTTTTCTTTTGTGTACCATAACCAACTACAACCACATCATTTAAAGAGGATACTTGCTCGGTTAATGTTACTGAAACCAATTCACCACTTTTAACTTGTACTTCATAAGAAGCATAACCTGTTGCTGAAATAATCAACTTTGCTTTGTCAGGTACATTAGTGATAGTGAAATTACCCTGCGCATCAGTTGTAGCACCTTTTTGCGTGCCTTTAATTACAACACTTACGGCCTCTAAAGGAACATTCTTTGCTCCTGTAACCTTACCTTTTACAGTAATAGTTGAGGGTTTGACATCTTGAAAAAATGGGTGATTGTTTCTATTGGCTTTGGCAGAAATGGTGACTGTGCCAAGCAATAGAAGAACGCATACTAAACGACTTATGCTCCACTTAGGGGCATAGTTAGTTTTGTTGAATTGATACATACAGCAAGCTTTGGTTTACAAGGTAAAAGAAATTGGCAATCGTTTCTCATGTACGTATCCAATTTCACCTCTACTAAATCGGTAAAAAAGCCGATATAATCGGGGAAAAAAGGCATACCTACCTGATAAATATAAAATAATTAAAAAGGCAAAGAAATATTTGTTAATATTTATTTACGAAAACCTTTTCGCAATTAAGGTTTTTTTAATGCCGAATTACCAGAAATCAGCTTTTAGGCTTGAAAAAAGAAAAGCGGCACTGTCGCTTTTACAGTAGCCGCCTCTTCATTATCCCCCGATAATTATGTTAATAGTTGCAACATGTTGATGCTGAACTGATTTTTACTTTGCTATTTCAAAAATACCGACTGATTGATTCTAAAATATACCCACAAAGGAGTATTTATTTCAATAATACTATGCCGAGGCTATAATTGGCTATTTTTAGTCCATGCGAGTCTTTTGTATCATGATTTTGTTCCTATTAGGACAATCAGTGATTTCTAGTGCACAACTAAAAATCAAGTACAATGGATTAGACATTGAAGAGGTTAATGGAAGTATTCAATACTGTTTTAGCGAAAGCAATCAACCAACAGACAACCAAATATTGCAAATCCCCTCCACCGATTGGCATAATTGGATGGACAAAAAGTTTAAGTTGGATCGATTGTCTCAAACTTTTTTAATTAAAGTGCCTATTAATGAAATTCTAAAAAAAGGGTCTTTCCAATATGTATCAATAAACAATCCACACATCAATTACTTGAATTTTTGGATTATTAAAGACAGTAAAATCATTAAAGCCTTTACTGCAACTGGAGATAATCTGGTTTTTTCTAC